>JAPUJS010000056.1 GCA_027296045.1 bacterium
TGAGATCAACCGCTGAGGACTACAATATCCCGATCGGTGCCTGAAAGGGGGAGGTCGGTCCAGGCGGCGTTTCGGGCGTGAGAGGCGTGAAAGGCGACAATGGCTTCGAGTGTGTGGACGGCTTCTTCGGGGTCATACGGGAACGGGGTACGATTGTCGAGCCAGGCGACTATTTCGTCGGCCGCCCGGTCCATGCTCGACGGCGTTTTGTCGTCTGGAGACCAGGTTTCTGTTTGACCGTTCCAGGTTTCGAGCGTGACGGTACTGGCGCCTACAATTGCGCGTCCTTTGCTGCCGTTGATTTCGGTTCGAAAGGGGCTTTGCGCGTTGTCCGGGGCATTTACGGTGACCATCAAATCGTTGTCCATGCGCATGACGCCCCAGCATCCGGGGTCCCGAAATTCGGGGCCCCTACAGTCGGGACGACCTGTGAGGTCGAGGGTGGCGGACACGGCCTGAACACGCCGACCGGTGAGCATGAAAAGTGCGTCTATGACGTGGCTGCCCACATTGCTCAGGCGACCGGTTGCCCACTGGAGGGAAATAGAGGTCAGCTCGCCCAGATTGTCTGCCAAAATGTGTTTCCGAAGTTTGCGGTGGTCCTGTCGAAAGCGCCGCTGGTGGTTGAAGACCAGGAGGGCATCCCGACTTTGGCAGGCTTCGAGCATGTGTTCGGCGTCTGGGACCGTTGTGGCAGCGGGTTTTTCGCAGTAAATAACGGGGATGCCAGCTTCGGCGCAGGCAATGGTGATTTCGGCATGAACGGGGGTGTAGGTAGCAACGCTGACGATATCGAGAGATTCCTGGGCGATCATGTCCTGCCAGTCGGCATAGGTTTTGGCGCCCGTGCGTGTTTCATACCGTTCTCGTCGGCCGGGATCGCGACTGCTGCCTGCAATTAGGTCGATTCTGGGGTGGTTTTGATAGGCGTATGTATGTGTGCCGTCCATGCCGCTGACTTTTTGGCCGAGGGCGTCTCCGGAAACTTGATCGGCACCTCCGATCATGCCAAGGCCAATGACGGCGGCACGGTAGGTTTTGTCAGACATCTGTTGGTTATCCTTGAAAGTGGGTTTTGACCCAGGAAACAACGTTTTCGATCATGGGTTGTGTGGCGTGTTCGCTGAAGACGTGGTCGGCACCCGGGAGTTCGATCAGCCGGGCGTTATTGCCTGCTTGACCGACGATGTTTTTTGAATCTTGAAGGGGAACCACATCGTCTTCGGTGCCGTGGATGAGGAGCCAGGGAACCGTAATGTCTTTGGCTTTGTGGACGACTGTGTCGATGGCGGTCAAATCGTCCATATAGGCCTGCGAGAGGGGACAGTCGGGATCGTCCCACATGTTTCCGGCATCGGGAGTGACGTTGCCAAATTCGCGATTTGCAAATCCTTTTGTATCTACCATGCCTGCCAGGGAGATGAGATAGCGAACCCGGTTGTCCTGGCGGGTACGAAGCACGCCTACAGCCCCTCCCATGGAATGTCCGGCAAAACAGATGATGCGCTCACCCAGGGCGTCGAGGACGGCCCCCAGGTCCTCGACCTCTTTGGAGATGGTGGCGTCTTCGAAGCGGCCTTGCGAACCGCCGTTTCCTGCAAACGAAAAGCGAAGGGTTGGGATGTTGGCCGAAGCAAGGCTTTCGGCCAGGGCGACCAGGAACGGGCGGTCTTTGTTGCCGGTGACACCGTGTCCGAGAACAACGATATGGGCGTCCGACTTGCCCGGGTGAAACGTGTAGTCCAGACGTTCGTGTTGTGCATTTCTAATTTCATCGAACATTGCCAGGGTGCTCCAATTGGGGCTGTTTCATGGGTTGTTTGGCACCATTCATAAGGGTAAGTCGAATTCGAGTTTGATCACCAGGACGGTATTGATCTGGTCGTTGACAGGGAGATTTCGGAGGCGGAGATAGGGTTTGTGTTCGATGTGGTTGCTGGGAACGAGTTCGACGGCAAATTCGACAGGTTCGCCGGTGTTGAGGAGCGTGGCTTTGTTGGGCGCGATGTGGATGGGGTCGAGCTTCACGGCGTGGGTTCGAGGGTCGTTGACCAGGTGGACGTAGAGGGTGTTGTCTTTTCGGGTGAGCAGGATGTCTTTATTTTGGGTAAGGTTGGAAGCAGGGACGACGTTTTCCAGGGCTTCCCGAACTGCGTGATACCATTTCCCGATTCGGCGGAGGATGCCGGCGGCTTCGTCCGGGAAACTGCCATCGGGTTTGGGACCGACGTTGAGCAGGTAGTTGGCGTTTCGGGCGAGATAGCGGTCGATGCTGCGCATGAGGTGGCGGTCGGTGTAGTAGTCTTCGTTGGTGCGATAGCCCCAGCTTTCCATGCCGACAGACTGGCAGGCCTCGGTGAGTCGGTCGAAGTCGCGTTGTTCTTCGATGCCCTGCTCGTAGTCGCGTTCGGGCGTTCCGAAATCGCCGTCGTCGAAGCCCCGGTTGTTGATGACGGCGGTGGGCTGGAGTTCTCGGATCATGGCGTTGATGGATGGATCGACGTGCTGATCGACGTTCATATCCCACCAGAAGGCGTGGAGTTGGCCGTATTCGGTACACAGCTCGCGGACCTGGGCTTTGAGGAATTCCAGGTATTTCATGAGGTCGGGATCGTCGCCGGGCTTGGGTCCGGGCAGTTCGTGGTGGCGGCCCTGGTTGGGGCAGTTGGGATGGTGCCAGTCTGCAATGGAGTAGTAGAAGCCCAGGGGGAAGTTCCGGGCGTGGCAGGCGTCTGCGAGCGGACGGATGAGGTCTTTGCCGCAGGGGGTGTTCATGGTGTTGAAGTCGGTTTGTTGCGTATCCCAGAGGCAAAAGCCGTCGTGGTGCTTGGTGGTGATGACCAGGTATTGCATGCCGGCTTCTTCGGCCAGATCGAGCCAGGCTTCGGGATTGTAGTGTACCGGATTCCACTGGTTTTTGAGTGTGATGTATTCATCTGCAGGGACTCGACCGCGCCACTGGTGTTGCTCCTGCCAGCCGGGAATGGCGTAGATACCCCAGTGGACGAACATGCCGAATCGTTTTTGGAGGAACCAGTCTCGGGCGTCGCCGAAGGGTTCGGCCATGTTATGATGTGCTCCTTTGAGGGTTTGGTTGGTTTTTTTTAGGGTGAAGGTGCCCTAATTGGGTGTTCCGCTTCTTCCTTTGGGCCAGTCGCCTGTGACTTCTTCGAATGGGGCGACTGGTTCGAAGGGTTCGTTGTAGTCGCCTCCGCTGTGGCTGTGGCGGCAGGAGTCGATCCATTCTCGAAGGGTATTTTTGGTCTGGTTGACTCGATCTCGTTGGTCATCGATGATATTGGTGGTCTCGGGGCGGTCGTTGACCAGGTCGAAGCACATGTCTTCGCTGCCGTCGTCCGAGAGGTTGGTGAGGCATTTGAACTGGTTGTCGATCATGGCGATAGTGGGGGCGCCGAACATGGCCTCTTTGGGGCTGTTGAAGCGGTAGGGAATGGGTCTGGGGCGTTCGGTCATCTCACCCCGGATGAGGGGCATCAGGCTGATGCCGTCGATGGGGCGGTCGTCGGGCATTTCGTAGCCCATCAGGTCCACGATGGTGGGGAAGTAGTCGAGGGTGCTGTAGGGGGTGGTGACGGTGCGGCCGGGTTCGGCGTGGCCGGGCCAGTTGAGCAGGGCGGGTACACCGACACCACCGTCGAAGAGGCTGCGTTTGCGGCCCCGGAGGCCACCCGAAGAGCCCCGGTGGCGACTGTCGTGGCCGGTTCTGCCTTCGGGGCCGTTGTCGGAGCAGAAACAGATCAGGGTGTTGTCGGCCACGCCCAGGTCCTGAAGGGTTTGATAGAGTCGGCCGACCTGGTCGTCGATTGCGGTGATACAGCCGTAGTAGTGTTGTTCGTCTTCGCTGTATTCGGCATACATGGCCCGGTATTCGGGGCCGGCGACCACGGGAGCATGGGGGGCGTGGAACCAGATGGTGGTGAAGAAAGATTGATCGTTTTCGACCGCATTTTGGATGAAGGGAACGGCGCGGTCCATGATGATGCGGGAGTCACAGCCGTCCAGGTTGTCGGTGGCCCGTTCGCCGTTTTCATAATAGGGACAGGCCCAGGGCTCGTTCAGGCGTTCGCCGGTTCTGTTGTGGATGCCAACGGTCGGGTCCCAGGTGGGCACGGCGTATTCGGTGGCCAGGGTGGCGTCGTAGTCCCGGTCCCAGGGGGGGGCGTAGTTGCGTTTGGGATCGCGGCCGGGTTTGCCCGAATAGGTTGGGTCCAGCGTTCCCAGGTGCCATTTGCCGAAGTGGCCGGTGGTGTAGCCAAAAGATTTGAGCATGCGGGCAAGCGTGATTTCCTGGTTGGGCAGGTGACCGCGGTTGGCGTGGGTGATTCCATAGCGGAAGTAGTGTCGGCCAGTGAGGAAGGTGCCTCGGGTGGGCGAGCAAACGGGGCCACCTGCATAGAAGCGGGTGAAGCGGATACCGCCGGCGGCGAGGGCATCCAGGTTGGGGGTTTTGATGATGGTGTTGCCGTTGAAACCGACGTCGCCGTAGCCGAGGTCGTCGCACATCATGAGGACGATGTTGGGAGTTGACATAGTATGGACCTCAAAGTGGGTGGTGAAATCTCAGCGATTTCGTTTTTCTTTTCGTCGGGTGATGATGTCGTCCCAGGGTTGAATGTCACACCGTTCTGCCCAGGCCTTGAAGATGGCGTCCAGTTCTGCTACTACTTCGGGGTTGTCTCCTGCAAGATTGTTGAGTTCGGAGCGGTCGGCTTCGATATCGTAGAGTTCCCAGTCCCCGGGGAAGCGACAGACGAGTTTCCATTTGCCTTTGCGCACGGCACCGTTGCCTTCGTGTTCCCAGATGAGATGGTCTTTGCCGTTGTCCTGGTTGTCGAAAATGGGGACCAGACTGGTGCCTTCGAGTGGAAGAATATCGTTGTCATTGTAAGTTTCGGGATATTCGGCTTCGGCCACTTCCAGGCAGGTGGCCATGACGTCGGTGAGCTGGCCGGGTTGGTGGCGGAAGACGCCTTTGTCGCTTATCTGATCAGGCCAGTGTGCGATGAAGGGGGTGGAGATGCCGCCCTCGTGGACCCAGTGTTTGTAGAGGCGGAAGGGCGTGTTGGATACATTGGCCCAGGGGATGCCGTAGCTTTGATAGGTTTCTTCCGAGCCGGGCATGACGGATGGGTCGTTTCCACGCTGGACGGGTCGGCCGTCTCTTGTGGTTGGGGGGGCGATTATCGGACTTCTCATTCGGTTTCCGAGCTCTTCGGCACAGCCTCCGTTGTCGGCCAGAAACATGATGAGGGTGTTGTCCATTTGACCGGTTTTTTCCAGGGCTTGCAGGATGCGGCCGATGCCCTGGTCCATGCGGTCGATCTGGGCGGCGTAGACTTCCATGCGGCGTTGTTGCCATTCTTTGTTTTCGGCCTCTTCCCAGGGGACCTGAGAAGGGTCGCGTTCGCTCAATCCCCACGTGTCTTTTAAAATGCCCATTTCCCGCATCCGCTGGATGCGTTCTTCCCGCAGCTGATCCCAGCCTGCGGCGAAGCGGCCTTTGTATTTTTCGATGTCTTCTTCGTGGGCGTGAAGTGGCCAGTGAGGTGCGGTGTAGGCCGTGTAGAGGAAGAAGGGTTGATCGGTATTGGCGTCGGCATGTTCCTGGATATAGTCGGCGGCCTGGTCGCTGATGGCGTCGGTGAAGAAGAAATCTTCGGGAAATTCGTCCACCGTGATCTGGGTGTTTTCCCGGGTGAGGGTTTGCGGTTTCCAGAAGTTGGCGGCACCGGTGATGATGCCAAAGAAGCGATCGAATCCACGCTGACGGGGCCAGCTGTGTTTGGGGCCTTCGGTGTGCAGTGTGATGTGCCACTTGCCGCTCATGTAGGTAGCATAGCCGGCGGATTTGAGGACTTCGGCAATGGTGACACTTCGGAAGTTGAGATCGCCTCGATAGCCTTCGTATTCCAGATCGTCCATCATGTGCCCCACGCTGGCCTGGTGGGGATGGAGGCCGGTGAGCAGAGAGGCGCGGGTGGGACAGCATCGGGCGGTGTTATAGAATTGGGTGAACCGGAGGCCGTTTGCTGCCAGGCGATCTAGGTTGGGGGTTTGGACTTCGCCGCCGTAGCAGCCGATGTCGGAATAGCCCATGTCGTCGTTGAGGATGAGCAAGATATTGGGTCTGGACATACATTCCCCCGGAATCTGGTCGAAAGAAACGTATCAAACGGGATATACAGTATATACGGGGGCTCGGCGAGTAACAAGCAATATTTGAAGAGATTTGTGCAGGGACTAGTCGGGGTTTTTCGGGGCGACGACATCGATGTCGTAAGCGGCGGCGATGAGGGTGCGGGTGTACTCGGTCTGGGGGGATTCAAAGACGGCCTGGGTGGGACCTTTTTCAATTACGATTCCGTCTTTCATGACAATGAGCTCGTTGGCCAGGGCGCGGATCACGCGCAGGTCGTGGCTGATAAACATATAGGCCAGGTTGTGGCGTTGTTGCAAATCGCGGAGCAGATCGATAATCTGGGCCTGGATGGTCATGTCCAGGGCGCTGGTCGGTTCGTCGAGTACGACAAAGCGGGGTTTGAGCACCATGGCTCTGGCGATGGCGATTCGCTGGCGTTGACCGCCAGAGAATTCGTGGGGGAAGCGGTCCATCCACTCCGGTTCGAGGCCCACTTCGTCCATGGCTTCGGCCACCAGGGCGCAGCGTCCGGCATAGGAGCCGCCCAGGTTGTGGACCAGCAGGCCTTCTTCGATAATTTGAAAGGCCGACAGCCGGGGGCTCAATGAACTGAAGGGGTCCTGGAAGACGATTTGCATTTCTTTGCGCAGCGGGCGGAGTTCTTTGGAGCGCAGGGCGCGGATTTCCTGGCCGTCAAAATAGATGGGGCCATCGGAGCGGAGAAGACGGAGCAGGGCCAGGCCCAGGGTGGTTTTACCGGATCCGGATTCGCCAACCACGCCCAGGGTCTGGCCGGCGCGAACGGTCAGGGAGATGCCGTCGACGGCTTTGATGTGGCCTACTGTGCGGCGAAGGATACCGCGCTGGATAGGGAACCAGACTTTGAGGTTTTCGGTGGCCATTACCGAGGGGGCCTGATCGTTGGGAGGGGGGGGATTGCCCTGGGGTTGGGAGTTCAAAAGCTTTTGTGTGTACGGGTGCTGGGGCTGTTGAAAGAGGGTTTCTGTGGGGCCTTCTTCAACGATTTTACCCTGGGTCATCACATAGGTTCGGTTGGCCATATGCCGCACGATGGTGAGGTCGTGGGTGATCAAAAGGATGGCCATGTGGAATTTTTGTTGCAGATCTTTGAGCAAGTTTAAGATTTCGGCCTGAATGGTAACATCGAGGGCGGTGGTGGGTTCGTCGGCGATTAAAAGGTCGGGTTCGTTGGCCAGGGCCATGGCGATCATCACGCGCTGGCGCTGGCCGCCCGAAAGCTGATGGGGGAAGGCGTCTAAGCGTTGTTCCGGGTCGGGCAGGTGGACCAGCTTGAGGAGTTCGAGGGTGCGTTGATGGGCGGCTTTCCGGGTGAGGCCTTTGTGCAACAGGAGGGTTTCCCCGACCTGTTTTTCGATGGTGTGCAGGGGATTGAGGGACGTCATCGGCTCCTGGAAGATCATGGAGATGCGGTCTCCCCGGATGGCCTGGAGCCGGTCGGGGGGAGCGTCTAAGAGGGGTTCGCCATCGAAGTGGATACTGCCGTGCGGATGCGAGGCGCGAGGGTAGGGCAAGAGTTTCAGGACGGAGAGGGCGGAGACGGATTTGCCGGATCCGGATTCGCCGACAAGGGCGACCGTTTCCCCTTTGTCGATGTGAAAGGAGATGCCGCGCACGGCCTCGACGGTGTGGTCTTCCATGTGAAAGTGGACGCCGAGATTGTCAATTTCGAGCAGGCTCACGATTCGGCCCCGTCGGTTTGGGAGAAGGTTTTGCGCACGTCAAAGGCATCGCGCACGGCCTCGCCGATGAAGACCAGGAGGGAGAGCATCAGGGCCAGGACAAAAAATCCGGAGAACCCGAGCCAGGGGGCCTGGAGGTTGCGTTTGCCTTGATTGAGCAGCTCGCCAAGAGAGGGCGATCCGGGGGGCAGACCAAAACCCAGAAAGTCGAGCGAAGTGAGCACGGTGACGGAGCCCACCAGGAGAAAGGGCAGGAAGGTGAGCGTTGCAACCATGGCATTGGGCAGGACATGGCGGCGCATAATAGTGAAGTCGGAGACGCCCAGGGCGCGGGCTGCTCGGACGAAGTCGAAGTTGCGGGCTCGGAGAAATTCTGCCCGGACGACCCGGACGAGGCGCATCCAGGAGAACATGAGCATCAATCCTAAAAGCCACCAGAAGTTGGGTTCGATAATGCTGGCCAAAATAATGAGCAGATAAAGAATGGGCAGGCCGGACCAGATTTCGATAAAGCGCTGGAAAAGGAGGTCGATCCAGCCTCCGAAATAGCCCTGAACGGCGCCTGCGGCAATGCCGACGACGGAGCTAAAAAGGGTGAGGGTGAGGCCAAAGAGGATGGAGATGCGGAAGCCGTAGATGAGTCGGGCGACCACGTCGCGGGCCTGATCGTCGGTGCCCAGGAGATTTTCAAAGGTGGGTGGGGATGGGACGGGTGTTTTGAGGTTCAGATTGACGGTGCGGTAGGAATAGGGGATCGGGGGCCAGATCATCCATCCGTCTTTCTCGATCAGGTCTTTGACAAAGGCTTCCCGGTATTCCGCTTCGGTTTCAAAATCGCCGCCGAACGTGGTTTCGGGATAGGGCTTGAGCACGGGACAATAGAACGATTCTTTGTACCGGATGAGCAAGGGTTTGTCGTTGGCGATGAATTCGGCGGGGAGGGTCAGGAGAAAGACGCCCAGGAAGATCCACAGGCTCCAGTAGCCGCGCCGGTTGGCCTTGAAGTTTTGCAGGCGTCTCCTGGTGAGGCGGGAGATGGGAATTCCCAGAAACCGGTCTTCGGGCCTGGGTGACGCTTTGGGTGTGGAAGGTGTTTGAAGTGGAACGGCCATATTACGCGTTGCGGCTTTCAAAGTCGATGCGGGGATCGACCAGTGTGTAGGTTAGGTCACTGATCAGTTGCATGACCAACCCGAGCAGGGTAAAAAAATAGAGCGTGGCGAACATGACGGGATAATCCCGATTGATGGCGGCCTCGTAGCCCAAAAGTCCGATGCCGTCGAGGGAAAAGATGATTTCGGTGAGCAGCGCGCCGGTAAAGAGGATGCTGATAAACGCACCCGGGAAGCCAGCGATGATGATGAGCATGGCGTTGCGAAAGATATGGCCATAGAGCACCCGACGTTCGCTAACGCCTTTTGCCCGGGCGGTCATCACATATTGTTTGTTGATCTCATCCAGGAAGGAGTTTTTGGTGAGCAGGGTCAGTCCGGCAAAAGCGCCGACGAGCAGGGAGAAGACAGGCAGGGCCAGGTGCCAGAAGTAGTCGAAGATTTTTTCGAAAAAGCCGAAGGTTTCCCACTCGGGCGAAGTGAGTCCGCGCAGCGGGAACCAGTCGAAGTAGCGGCCCCCTGAAAAGAGGACGATGAGCAGGATGGCGAACAGGAAGCCCGGTACGGCGTTGCCGACGACAATAATGCCCGAAGACCAGACGTCCATTCTGGTGCCGTCCCGAACGGCTTTGGCAATTCCCAGGGGAATGGAGATGAGGTAGGTTAAGAGCGTGGTCCAGAGGCCCAAAGAGATGGATACCGGCATTTTTTCAAGCACGATGTCTGTGACTTTTTGGTCTCGGAAGAAGCTTTCGCCGAAATCGAAGCGGATGTACCGACCTATCATGAGAAAAAGACGTTCGGGTGCGGGTTTGTCGAAACCGTACATCCGTTCGAGGTCTGCAATGATTTCGGGGTCCAGGCCCTGGGCACCACGGTATTTGATAGACGAGGAGCCGGATCCCAACCGGCTGTTGCTTCTGGAACCGCTGACTTCGCCTTGATCGACACCGCTGACCCGGGCGGTGGCGTCCACATCCAGGCCCTGAAGCCGGGCGATGGCCTGTTCGATAGGTCCCCCCGGTGCGGCTTGAATCACGATGAAATTGATGATCATGATGCCGAGCAATGTAGGGAAAATCAGAAGAATCCTGCGGATGATATAGGCCAGCATTTTGTCTTTTACTCTCCCTGCGTCAGTTTGGCAGCCTTGGCCTGATCCACCCACCAGGTGGAAGGAAAGGTGCTAAAAGGACTCGACATATATTTTGCGGTCACGGAGGGTTTGCCAAATTTGTTCCAGTAGACCAGCCTGTGGCTGCGGATGTGCCAGTGGGGGATGACATAATGGCCCCACAGCAAGACACGATCCAGCGCCCGGGTGGCGGCTACCAGGGTTTCCCGGTCGGGTGCGTTGATCAGTGTTTCGACCATTTCGTCGATGACCGGGTTTTTGATGCCTGCGTAGTTGCGACTGCCGGATGTGTCTGCAGATTTGGTGGTCCAATAATTGCGCTGTTCGTTGCCCGGGCTCAGGGATTGGCCCCGGGAGGAAACAATGATGTCAAAATCAAATTCCTGAAGGCGGTTTTGATATTGGGCCGTATCGACAATGCGGATGGTGGCTTCGATGCCCAGGCGTTTGAGATTTTGGACCATCGGGCCGACAACGCGCTCAAACGAAGGCGAAATCAGGAGGAACTCAAAGGTCATGACTTCCCCCGTCTGGTTATGGGTGAGTTTGCCCTCTTTGATTTCCCAGCCGGCTTCCCTCAGCATGGTGCGGCCGGTGCGCAGGTTCTGACGGAGATTGCCCGAGCCGTCTGTGGATGGGGGAACGTAGGTCTTGGTGAATACTTCATCCGGGATGCGGCCTCGATAGGTTTCTAAAATGGCGAGTTCTTTGCCTTCGGGAAAATCCGAGGAGGCCAGTTCGGTGTTGGAAAAGTAGCTTGTGGTGCGTTCATATTGGCCGTAGAAAAGTTTGGCGTTGGTCCATTCGAAGTCGAAGGCATAGGCCAGGGCGTGGCGCACTTTGGGGTCGGCAAATTTGGCCCGGCGCATATTGAACCAGAAGCCCTGCATGCCGGTGCCGTTTTCGTGCGAAATGAGTTCTTTGACCAGGCGACCGTCTTCCAGGGCAGGGATGTTATAGGCCGTTGCCCACTCCTTGGAGATGTTTTCGGAGCGGAAATCGTATTCGGCCGATTTCAGGGCTTCGATGGCCACATTGGCATCCTTATAATAGTCGTAGCGGATCACATCCGGGTTGTAGTGCCCTTTGTTGATGGCCAGGTTTTTCCCCCAATAATTTTCCACCCGCCGATAGGTAATCGATCTGCCGGCTTCAACGGATTCGATTTTATAAGGACCACTGCCCAGGGGAGGTTCCAGGGTGGTTTTTTCAAAGTTGTGGGTTTCCCAGTAGTGTTTTGGAAGGATGGGGAGTTGGCCGACGATGAGGGGCAGTTCGCGGTTGTCTTCGCCTGCGAAGGTAAATTTGACCTGTCGTTCGCCAACTTTTTCGGCTTTTTGGACATCTCCATAGTAGGATTTAAAATACGGATGGCCTTTGGTTTTTAAGGTTTCCAGGCTGAAGATCACGTCGTCAACCGTGACGGGTTTGTCGTCGTGCCAGCGAGCTTCCGCACGGAGTGTGAAGGTGGCCCAGGAGCGGTCATCGGGCACTTCAATACTTTCTGCCAGGAGGCAATATTCGGTGAAGGCTTCGTCTCTGGAGGACTGCATAAGGGATTCGCCAATCAAACCCAGGCCGTAGGCGGTCACGCCTTTGAGAATATTTCCGTTCAGGCTGTCGAATGTTCCGAGTGCGGCCATTTTGACCCGGCCGCCTTTGGGGGCGTTGGGGTTAACATATTCGAAGTGCTTGAAGTCGGGGCCGTATTTGACATCGCCATGCATGGCGATTGCATGGCCTGTGTACGTCGGCAGGTCGGCC
>JAPUJS010000560.1 GCA_027296045.1 bacterium
ATATGCTCGCCTTCAACGACCTCGGCCACTATCAAAAAGCCTGGGACGCCTTCATTGCCGACCCCGAATGGCAGGACGCCAAAAGCAAGACCGAAGCCGACGGTCCGATGGTCGAACTCGCAGGATCGAAAATTATCGAACCCACTGACTATTCTCCGATGCGCTGAACCTCCTACGACCCCCAAAATGGCCTTGCCTTCACTTCCGATTCACAGGCCCCAAAAGACCAGCCCACCCAGTTCAACTTCAACTGGACCGTCAGCGATTATGTCACCGCCCTCCTGAACGCTAACTTCGAGCTTGTAGACTTCCACGAAGAACCCAGTTCAAAATTGGATGAATGGAAAGAGAATCCTTTCCACGCTATCCCCCACGGCCTCCATTTGCTGGCCCGAAAAAAAGCAAATTGAAAAAGTACAGGGAGACCTGAATGTCAGATCAGCCCACCGTCAGTCCCGACGCCGAAGTCACGCTTCGAGAGGTTACCAAAGACACATTTCGATCCGTCATCAAGTTGAGCGACACCCTCTCGGAACGCCATCAAAAATTCGTCGCTTCCAACCTCTACTCCATCGCTGAGGCCTACGTCAACGAAGACGCCTGGGTGCGTGCCGTTTATGCCGACGACATCTCGGTAGGATTCATGATGATCAGCGACAAACCCGAAGAAGCCAGCTATTTCCTCTGGCGCTTCATGATCGGCGGAGCCTACCAGGGAATGGGCTTCGGACGCAAAGCCATCGACTGCCTGGTCGAACACGTCAAAACCCGGCCGGGTGCCACCGAACTCCTCGTGAGCTGCGGCCAGGGCGAAGGCTCTCCTGAAGGCTTTTATGTCAAACTCGGCTTCGAACACACCGGCGAAAAGGAAGGTAGTGAAGTCGTCTTAAAAATGGAACTTTAGCGATTGGCCGAATTTTTACGAGTTGAATTCGCCCGTAGATTAATTTTCCACTCGTGTGGAAAATTAGTCTGCCAGAAGATCTAATACCGATTTAAACACAAAATGGCGCCATACACGCACAGAGTAATGTGAAATATTCGCATTAATTTTTATATAAATTTATATTTATTAGATATTTATTAATATAGATCAATTTTCCCTACGCGGGAAAAATAAATATTCGCAAAATACACCAACTACCCTCTTTTGATACCCAATACAAAAAGGCCGGTCTCAGCTTGAAACCGGCCCTGTCACATCCGTCTTACACAATCATTCCAATTATACGTGCGGTCCCCTTTCCCGGATAATCCGCACCGCCAATTCCGGATCGATCTGGATAATCATCTCTGGCTCAATCGAACAGTGTCCTGGCAGGTCAAAACCCGCAACCGCGCTGCGCGTGTGCCAGCCTGAAAGCGAACTGTCCATCCCGTCCTCCGCAAACCGGGACATCGGCCCTCCGAACACATCGTGGAACACTTCCGTGTATCCGTCCACCACCCTCGGCGACTTGGAAAACGCACCCCCGCCAGCCGAATTCACCATCCCGATACACTTCACACAATACCACACATCGTTTAAGGTCCCAAACCCATCCAGGGCCCAGTGCAGGGAGACAACGTGCTTCACCCCGGCTTCCCGCCCGGCTTCATAGCCCCGCTCCACATCCCCATCGTCATTTGTAAGCGCTCCGGTCCCACCTCCGGTGCCCGACGTAAACACCAGCCCCGACGGCGTAAAGGTCACCGAACAGATCCGCCGACCCTTCGGTTCGGAAATGGCGTCCTCCTTATTGCCCAGATCGACCGCCAGATCCTTCAACCGATCGTACACATCAAAATTTCGCTTCCAGGAATCGTGCAATTCCATCTCTTACCCTCCTCCTAAACTAAAGATCCGACAAGAAAACCTTCGCTTTTCCAGAGTATATAACATATATATTGCCAACAACCAAAACAAAAACCATCACTCAATCAAAACGAGAAAACCCGATGCCAACCAATTACGAAGTCGATATGCAACTGGACGTCAAAGTCCTCATGCGTGACGGTGTCTCCCTTTCCGCCGACATCTATCGTCCCAACGCTTCCGGCAAATTTCCCACTGTCCTGATGCGGACGCCCTACAGCAACAACATCGATGCCTCCATTGAAAAGGGCCGGCGGCTGGCCAACAACGGCTACGTCTGTCTCATCCAGGACTGCCGCGGGCGCTGGGACTCGGAAGGCGACTATTATCCCTTCCGAGAAGGTCCCGATGGATACGACACCCAGGAATGGATCGGCCAACAACCCTGGAGCAACCGTAAAATCGGGATGTCCGGCGGCTCTTACCTGGGCTCGGTCCAGTGGCAAAGCGCCCCCCACCGCAGTCCATACCTCACCTGTATCGCACCCCGGGTCATCTGCTGTGACTACTACAGCGGATTGGTCTACCCCGGCGGCGCCTTCCAGCTCAACGTCCTCCTCACCTGGGGTATGCGCACCACCGGCCGCACGGCCCAGAGCATCGAGTTTCACAACTGGACCGAAGCCTTTCACACCCTCCCCGTTTCCGAAATGGGCCAGCAGGCAGGACGCGAACTGGGGTTCTGGAAAGACTGGGTGGAACACGCTTCTTACGACGACTACTGGGACAAAATCAACGACGAAAAACGCTGGGGTGACATCGCTGTCCCCGCGTTCAACATGGGCGGCTGGTATGACCTCTACGCCCCCCAGGCCTTCACCAATTTCAACGGCCTGCGCCTGCACGGCCGAACCCCCGAAGCGAGGCAGAGCAAACTCATTGTCGGACCGTGGCCCCACGCCCTCAGCACATCGCCTCGAACCGGAGACATCGACTTCGGCACCCACTCGATGGTCGACCTCGAAGCCCTGGAACTCCGCTGGTTTGACCACTGGCTCAAGGGCATCGAAACCGGCATCACAGAAGAACCGCCCCTCCGCCTCTTCATCATGGGCATCAACGAATGGCGGGACGAACACGAATGGCCCCTCGCCCGCACACAGTGGCAAAAATGGTATCTGCACTCCAGTGGCAATGCCAACACCCTGCTTGGAGACGGCCGCCTGTCCACCGAACCACCCGCCCAGGAACCCCCCGACCACTACATCTATGACCCGAATCACCCCGTACAAACCCTGGGCGGCAACAACTGTTGTTCCCCACACATCGTACCCTGGGGCCCCTACGACCCGCGCCCTGCCGAAAAGCGCAGCGATGTCCAGGGTAACACCAGCCCGCCTCTGGACGCCAACCAGGAAGTCACCGGCCCCATCCAGTTCGTACACTAC
>JAPUJS010000561.1 GCA_027296045.1 bacterium
CAGGCCGCTTACCGGTCTGACGTCAAACGCCTGGAAACCGCTGCAAAGGTCTTCCTATCTGTCGAATCCGACAAAACAGACATCGAACCCGTCGGCTTTGAACTCAGCTTTGGCTTTGGCAAAACCGACGGCCTCAACCGCGAAGATCCCGTTCCCATTCGCCTGTCCAAAAACATCCAGTTCCGCCTCCAGGGCCAGATCGACCGGATCGACCGCACCGAAGACGGCTATCACATCTGGGATTACAAAACCGGTTCGATGGCCCCCTATGACGAAACCGACCTCCTCAAACGCGGCACCCACCTCCAGTGGGTCCTCTACGCCTATGCCCTCGAACACATTTTCAAACAACACCACCGCCCGGGTCCCGTCCTGCAATCTGGATATGTCTTCCCCAGCGACCGGGAACACGGCCGGGACATCTCAGAAACACCCCCACCGCCCGAAGCGCTTGCCGACGTATTAACCCCCCTCTTCGAGCTGGTCGTAAAAGGCGGATTCTTCCACACCCAGAAAGAAGACCGTTGTACTTACTGCCAGTTCAACCGAATTTGCGCCAGCGAAAAACGATTGCCCAAAGATATGAAAGACATCCAGGAACACACGACCGACGTCTCCCTTGCCGACCTGCTCGACACCCTGAATCGGTGGATGCATGTCTGACACCCCACTCCAGGACCAGACCGCCCGCGACACCATTGTCGAAGCCCTAAATCAAAACCTGATGGTCCTGGCAGGTGCCGGTGCCGGAAAGACCCACGCCCTCATCGAACGGATGGTCAACACCGTGCGAACCGGCATCGGTGAAGTCGACCGCCTGGCCGCCATCACCTTCACCCGTAAGGCTGCCGGTGAAATGCGCGGCCGGTTCTTTCTCCGCCTCCGTAAACTCGCCGAAGAAGCCCGAGGAGAGGAAGCCAAACGCATTGCACGGGCCCTGGAAAAAATCGACCAGTGCTTCATCGGCACCATCCATTCTTTTTGCGGCCAACTCCTCCGAGAACGCCCTATCGAAGCCGGACTCCCCCCCGATTTTACCGAAGTCGAAGACCGCGAAGAAACCGTCCAGCGCCGGGAATCCTGGGACCGCTTTGTCCAGAACTGTTTTCTGCGGGAAGATCCCCGTCTTTCCGAACTGGAACACCTGGGCTTGCGTGCCGAAGATTTGTTCCCCTTCTTCCGTCGGCGGTGCCAGTTCAGCGACCTCACCCTCAAGCCAAACGCCGCAGAAATGCCCGACCTGGAGGCTATTACCCGGCAATCACTCGCCTTCATCGAACCATGCGAAGCCCAGATCCCGGATCCCCTGCCCGGCAAAAAGGACCCCTTCCAGGAAGTCCTCACCCGCGCCCGATACCGCATTCAAAATCGCGGCATCCACACACCCGACGACCGGCTTGCCCTGATCAACCTCTTGATGTCTAAAAAAGGCAAAAACGCCATCACCCTCAAAGCCTGGAAGCCCAACGACACCTTTGCCAAAGAACTCCGAGATAACCTGCTACCCGACTTTCAAACCCAAATTCTGGAACCCGTTTTAGTCCAGTGGCGCCAATATATATACCGACACGTGGCCGAATTCGTAGACGATGCCGTAAAAGCCTATCAGGACCTCCGCCACAGCACAGGCCGACTGACCTTTCAAGACCTTCTCGAACTGGCAGCCCAACTCCTGAAAACAAACCCCGATGTCCGATCCCACTTCCAGGATCGCTACCAGATCCTCTTTGTCGACGAATTTCAGGACACCGACCCCATCCAGGCAGAAGTATTGCTCTACCTGACCGGCACCGATACACAAGAACCCAACTGGCGCAACCTCAGCCCACGCCCTGGCAGCCTCTTCCTGGTGGGCGACGAAAAACAGTCCATCTATCGCTTTCGCCGCGCCGACGTCGGCACCTTCCGCCAGGTTCGCGATTGCATCTCCCAAACCGGCGGCGAGATCGTCCAGCTCAACACCTCTTTCCGATCCCTCGGTCACCTCTGCGACTGGATCAACCCCACCTTCGAAGCCCTCTTCGACGCACAAGACCCGCATTACCAGGCAGCGTTCGGCCCCCTCTTCAAACACCTGCCCGATGGCAGAGATACGTGTGTGCGCCAGATCTCCATTCAAAAAATTCCCTACCACAAGCGAACCGAAATCGTCACCACCGACGCCGACCGCATTGCCAGCTTCATCGCCGCCGCCCTAAAAGGCGAAACAGAATTGAACCAGAACTCGGAAGACGCCATCCTGCCCGAAAAATCCGCCCCGGGCGATTTCATGATCCTGACCCGCAACAGGCTCTACCTCTCCCATTACACCCGCGCCCTGGAAGATAGAGGCATTCCCTATGACATCATCGGCGGCCGACGCCTGGGCGATGCCCTCGAAATCCAGGCCTTTGTCGACCTGCTCGAAGCCGTCCACACCCCCGACAACCCCCTCCCCCTGCTGGCCTATCTCCGCGGAGACCTGGTCGGCCTGAGCGATGGTGAACTCTACGATTTCCACCTCGCAGGCGGCAAATTCAACTGGACCTATCCGCTGCCCGATGGCCTTGGAAAACCCCTTCACCTCAAACTCCAAACCGCCCTCGACCACCTGTCTCAAACCGCAGACTGGCTCCACACCCTCACCCCTGCTGCCTCAATTGCAAAAGCCCTGGAAGCCCTGGGCCTCCTTCCCGTTGCCAGAACCCAACCCCAGGGGTCCACCCGATCGGGAAACCTCTACCGCGTTCTGGCCCTTACCCACCAGTGGGAAGCCCAGGGCTTTCACTGGGGCCAGATCCTGTGCGAACTCCGCGACCTGATCGACGACACCGATTATGACATCGAAGAAATGACCCTGGAATCGGGCCAGGAAAACGTCGTCCGCCTCATGAACCTCCACCAGGCCAAAGGGCTCCAGGCCCGCGTCGTCTTCCTCGCCGACCCCTACGATTCCCGTTTCGGCAGCCACCCACCCGACTTCCACGTCTCCCGCCAGGACGACCCACCCTATCTCTCCCTCCTGGTCACAAAACCCCGGGGCACCTTCAGCACCGAAACCATCGCCGAACCCCAGGGCTGGGCAACCGATTCCGGAGAAGAGCAACACTTTCTAAATGCCGAAAACTTCCGCCTCCTCTATGTCGCCGCCACCCGCGCCGAACGCCTCCTGGTCGTCTCCCACTACGAAGGCGGCGACAAAGGCCCCTGGGCTCCGCTTTACCCCTATCTCAAAGATATCCCCGAACTCCCACAATTCCCGCCCACCCCACCTCCCGAACTCAAATCCCATCCCCTCGACTGGGACCGCCAGCAAGAAAACCGCAAAATCCGCTGGCAAACCATCCTCACCCCCACCCACACCGTCCGCACGGTCACCGGCGAAGACCCCAAAGAGGCAATCCCCCGCCTTTCCTGCGAAGGCCGAGGCCGCGAATACGGAACCGCCGTCCACCAGCTCTTCGACGATGCCATCCACAACCGCCTGCCCGAAAACGAAGACGCTTATATCCGCTATCTCCTGCAAGACGCCCAGGCCGACCTCGACTTTGTCCAGGGCGCCCAAAACGCCCTTAATGCTTTCCGATCCTCTGACCTCTGGCAAGAAATCCAAACCTCCGATACCGTCTACACCGAAGTACCGTTTGCCATACCCACCCCAAAAGAAAACACCCCGGATATTCTCCGAGGCGTCATCGACCTGCTCTTCCGCACAAACCGGGGTTGGAAACTCGTCGATTACAAAACCGACGCCGTGAAAACCGACGCCGAGATTCAAGCTCTACTGGAACGATCCACCCCCCAGCTTTCAGCCTACGCCGAGCACTGGACGGCTCTCACAACGGAGCAAGTGATAGAAAAAGGAATCTGGTTGACGGAAACGAATTCTTTTCTATCAATTTGATCCTCCTCTTCCTGGTCGGATTCTCAGGACAGCTCACCCACTCTCACAACACCTTCACACACGTGCGTCCACCAATCTATATCATCATTCAAACAAGGCTAATGTCGTGTTAGGCCATGGTCTACTGAAGCTTTGGGTTGTTGGTATAGTGCTTCTAAATTTTCATTCTTTATCCACATTGATGAATTTAAAATATTGTTAATAAATATCTTATAGAAATATTGGATATTTCATGAAATAAGGACTTGCATTGAATCTAAAAATATGCTATACTATTCCCGAATAGGGAACAGTTATCAGGGAAATTATTCCCAAATAGGGAACGGAATAATCGCCATGAGATCCGAGTGAGTAATTGATGAAAGTTGTCGGGCTACCCCTTCTGAGAGAATTTCAAAATCGTCATGCTGATGTACGATCTCAGATTAACGCTTGGATTAGTGAAGTTGAAGAAGCCCAATGGAATTCGCCTCAAGACATAAAAGCACGTTACTCAAGTGCGAGTTTTTTAGCCAACAATCAGGTTGTATTTAATTTGAAGGGCAATGATTATAGGTTGGTTGTTAAAGTCAGCTATAAGGCTCAATTAGTTTTGATCAAGAAAATTGGAACACATGCAGAATACTCGCGATGGAAGCTATAATAAGGAGGGCGAGAGGATGACGATCAAAATTATCAAATCTGAATCTGATTACGAAGATGCCCTCGTTAATATCGAGGATCTGATGGATCACGATCCGGATGGGGGCACACCTGAAGCAGAGCAACTAGAGCTTTTAACTTTGCTGGTTCAAGACTATGAATCAAAAAAAGTTCAGAAAGAATTACCTGACCCTGTTGAAGCTATCCGTTTCCGCATGGAACAACAGGAACTTAAACAACGTGATTTAATACCTTATATAGGAAGTCGAAGCAAAGTTTCTGAGGTGCTTTCAGGAAAGCGTTCACTTACTCTATCCATGATCCGAGCTCTTCACTCAGGTTTAGGAATTCCAGCAGAGGTATTGCTTCAAGAACATGATCCATCTCATCTGGAAGAGACCAATATCGAATGGGATCGCTTCCCTCTTACTGAGATGATTAAAAGGGGTTGGATTCAGGAAAGTATCTCCAGCATACGCGACCAGGCAGAAGACGTGCTTCGTAGATTTTTTGCTGGACCAGGCTTTGAGATAGAAACTGTTCTTTATAGGAAAACGAATAACATTCGTTCTGCCCGTTCAATGGATAGTTATGCACTATGTGCCTGGACTGCTCGTGTTGCAATAAAGGCCCAAGAAAAGCCTCCCGCAGTCGATTATGTGCCGGGAATAGTAACATTAGAATTTATGCAGGAGATTGTACGACAAAGCTGGTCTGAAAGTGGACCTCTTTTAGCACAAGAGTTTCTAAAAAAACACGGGATTTGTCTGGTTATCG
>JAPUJS010000562.1 GCA_027296045.1 bacterium
CGCCCCCTGGATATTTCCCATATCTCGCAACAAAACCGCCCGTTCCAAACGCAGGATCACAGGTTGGGCGCTCTTTTCCAATCCTTCATTGAGCGTCTGCACAGCCACGTCGACCTTGCCGTTCTGCGTATACAAAAGCGCCAGGTCCCGATATCCCTTAACCGTCTCCGGCTTGAGCGTAATAATCTTCTGGAAAGACGCAATCGCATCATCCAAACGCCCCGACTCTGCATACAGCGTGCCCAAAAAACCGTGCGCATCCACACTGTCGGGATGGGCAGCCACAAAAGCCTGTGCAAAACCCAGCGCCGAATCAACCTGGGCCCGACGATAAGCCGACTCGATGTCCCGAACATAATCCTGGGCCTTCACGGGTGTGTACCCCACCATCAGGGCACCCCCCATCAAAATCCATATCCAGCGTTTCACCGCAATTCCTCCAGTTGCATCTATGGTTATCTTGAACCTTCAATCCGTCAACCTAAGGAGTTCCGTAACACAGGGACTCCTGCTTGACAAGCCGAAATGAACCCCGTATACTCTTCAGGCTTCATCACGACCTGCCCAATTTCTTGAAAACCGTATGAACATTTTCCAACAAGACAAACTTGCTCTTTCGGCCATCGCGATCACCGTGCTCACAACCGGTCTGGCCCACACCCACCTGTCTGCCGACCTGCCCGAAACTCTCTTTCGGTTTCCCAGGGCGGCCACTCTGCTCTTTCAGTTTCGCTATACAGCTGCCGCCACCCTCATCTATGTCTTCTTCCGGCTGATCTCTAAAACAGACCCGAACCGCTCCCGTCAACTCCGGGAGGTGGGCCTTTTCGACCTGCTTCGCAATAGCGCGGTCTTTTTTTGCGCCTATGCCCAGCTCATTCATGTGGGCCAGGCACGCTCCTGGGTCCAGCCCGACTTGCATCTGCTGCCCGGAGCCATCAGCCTCATAGTCCTGCTCATCGGCGTACAATGCCGACAAAAACTGCCCGCTCCCCTAAACCGAGTTCTAAATGCCATGGGTGCAGACACCGGAATATCCGGCCAGCGCACGTTCTCCCGGGGCCTCCTTCTCTCCGGCCTGATCGGTATATGCAATGTCCACCACTTCCAGATCCTGTCGCTCCTGATTCCGTTGACCCTGACGGTCATCACCACCCGGATACGCCATCCTCAAACGAAAGCCCCAAACGCATGAAGGTGCAAAATGAACGCCTCGGTCTGCAAGCCGGAAGCCTGGCCCTGCTCACCGCCATTCTCTGGGGCGGCAACTCGGTCGCCATCAAAATAGCGCTTGCCGGATTTCCTCCGCTTGCCATTGCCTTCATCCGTTTCTTCCTGGGCGGCCTCACCGTCTGGATCTGGGCCCGGGCCATCGGGGTTTCCCTCAAGATGGTACCGGGGGAGAAGAAGCCGCTTTTCGGACTGGCCACCCTGTTCTTCTTTCAAATCTACCTGCTCAACAGCGGAACCCACCACACCCTGGCCGGCCGCTCAACGGTTCTGATTTCCACCCATCCGTTCTTCACAGCAACCTTCGCCCATTTCTTTCTCTTGGGCGACCGTCTCACGCGCCTCAAGATACTGGGCATGGCCCTCTCCTTAGCTGGTGTTGCCCTCATCTTCTCCGAAAGCCTGCTTTTGGGCGCACATCCCTACCTCATCGGCGACGGGATGGTCCTGCTCAGCGCCGTCCTTCTTGGGGGCCGACAGGTCTATCTAAAACGCCTCACCCAAAACATGCACCCCGCCCGCATCCTGATCTGGCAAGCGGGCTTAAGCCTGCCCGCCTTCTTGTTGCTCAGCCTGCTCTTCGAACGCGATTTCCCCTTCGCCATCGACGCCTCCATCCTGAGCGCCTTGCTCTATCAGGGCCTGGTCATCGCCGGCTTCTGCTTCATCATCCTCACCAGCCTGATCAGACGCCATCAGGCCAGCAAGCTTGCCGTCTTCGGGTTTATCACTCCAGTCTTCGGCGTCCTGCTCAGCAAATTTCTCTTAGGCGAAGGCCTCTCCTCCGCCCTTTTAAGCGGCATGGTCCTTGTCGCCATTGGCATCGCCATCGTGAACCACGAAAGTTGACCCAATCTATCTTATCTTACCCATCCCCCACCATCACCAGCGCCACATCCGCCACATTTGTCCCCGTAGGCCCGGTCATCACCAGGTCGTCCAGTTCCTTGAGAAAATGATAGGCATCGTTATTTTTCAAATACGCCTGCGCCGACAAGCCCTTCTCTTCTGCCCGAGCCAGGGTTTGGCCATCGGAAATCCCACCGGCTGCATCCGTCGGACCATCCGTCCCATCCGTCCCTCCACTGAACAGCACCACATTGTCCCACCCAGCAAGCTGCATGGCCCCGGCAAGTGCAATCTCCTGATTTCGTCCCCCCTTCCCTTTGCCTGTCACCAGCACGGTTGTTTCCCCCCCGGCAATCACACAGGCGGGAGGCGCAAGCGGTTGTTGCGATGTCACAATCTCCTTGGCAATCGCCGAATACATATGGGCAATCTCCCGGGCCTCTCCTTCCACCCGGGTCGATAAGACCAGGGTCTGATACCCCAATTCCTTTGCCCGCTCGTTGGCCGCTGCAACCGCCAGCCCATTGCTACCCACCACGAGATTTTGCACTTTTTCCAACGCTTCATCTCCGGGTTTGGGCGTATCGGGGATATTGCCTGCAAGCCCACCCTCAAAACGTTCTCTCACCGCAGCAGGCACTTTCTCCACCAGATCGTATTTCTCTAAAATCTCCATACACGTCTGAAACGTCGACGTATCCGGCACCGTAGGCCCGGATGCAATCACATCCATCGGATCTCCGATCACGTCGGAGAGCATCAGTGCCACTACCTGGGCTGGAAACGCAGCCCGGGCAAGCCCGCCGCCCTTCACTCTGGACAGGTGTTTGCGGATCGCATTCAATTCCACAATATTGGCACCACATTCCAAAAGCAAACGGGTGGTCTCTTGTTTTCCTTCCAGAGAAAGCCCATCTACCGGAGCAGGCATCAGGGCCGACCCCCCGCCCGAAATCAGACCAATCACCAGTGTCTTTTCATCCGCCCCGTCCAGAAGCTCCAAAATCTGATTCGTCCCTGCCACTCCGGCCTCGTCGGGCACCGGGTGGCCGCATTCCACAATCCGTATCCGTTCCAGCGGTTCGGAATGTTCATATTTGGTATTCATCACCCCACCCGTCAACCGATCCCCGAGCACATATTCAAGCGCAACACCCATCCGGGGAGACGCCTTGCCGGTTCCCACGGCCAGGATTTGCTCGAACGCATTCAGATCATAGGTCTGGTCGCCAATATGCAATGTCTCGCCATCCAGGCTCACAAACCGGCGCACACACTGTTCGGCATCGACAGCCTTCACAGCAGCCTCAAAAATGGTGTTGGCATCTGCTCGCATTTTTTCAACCGTAAATAAACTCATAACACCCGCTCTCCATAGGCAAAAATAGCGGCTTCTTGTGATTCGGTCTCCACCGATTGAGGACGGAGCCGCCTGATTTCGTCCAACATGGCCTGCGGATCGCCGCCACAGTGTACCAAATAACAGGCCAGCATCGTACCCGTGCGCCCATATCCGCCCAGACAATGAACCAGCACCCGATTGCCCTGGCTCAGTTTTTCATCCAGAAAATCCACAAACTGATCCACCTGCTCCGGCTCGGGCGCTTCTTTATCCGGAATGGGCATATGAAGGGCTTCCAGCGAATGCTCCGATAAGGCCGCTTCATCCAGGGCTTGCTCGGTCAACGAAACCAGCGTATGAATGCCCTGCTCGTTCAGAAAAGCCAGATCCTCTTCCAACAAACGGCTGGATAGGTCAAACCGATCTACAAACGCCCCCTGTGCTCCAAACCCTTCTGTATAGCCACCCAGAATACCCCACCAATCCCGAAACTTTTTATACAGATCCACCATACGCCGTTCAACCGCATGGGCATCGAGTCCTTGCAAACCAATGCGTTCTGCCAGTTCCATCCGGTCGGCCTGCAGCGACCTCGAAAACATCAACCAGGACCAGAACCGCTGTTCGTGGGACATCATCTCCCCAGAAAGCTCCAGCCCGCAACCCGGACGCCCCATACCGGCCAGTTGTCCCGGGACAATCCAGCTAAAAAAATGCGGCATCGAACCTATTGAATCCTGAAGGTAGTGGAAGCCTGCGCCGTCTGCCCGCTGTTCTCATCCGTTACCGTCACCGTCAACACCTGGGTGCCGGCTTCTGAACTGGACATATCCAGTTGCAAATACCCTTGCTCCTGAACCTGTTGCCCGACCTGTTCATATTCAATGGTAATCACTTCCCCTTCCGTGCGCTGGCCCAGCAACTTGCCCAATCCGCCCAGCACCTTTGCGCCCAGGGAAGTATTATCTTTCGATTTTACTTCGTAAGACACGCGATATTTGGTCGCCCCAAAACCGTCCCGTTTCAAATGATAAAGCTCATAATAGATAAACACCGATTGTCCCGGCAGATAGGCCTTGGACGCCATCGGCACCACAGAAATATTCCCCTTCAAAAACTTACCCGCATCTGCCACCTCAATCTGAGCGGCCAGTTCCACATCGCTGATCTGCAACTTGTCCTCGGTCTCAAACGACGGAATCACCCGGGTCTGGTTGTAGACCTGTGATTTGCCCGACCGCTTGTCCAGAACCTGTATGGCCACCCGATAGTTTCCAGGCGGCAGCAGAATACGGTCCATCTCCGGTATCAACCGCCCCGACCGGGTATCCACATCTCCCTCTGCTTGCAGAACCATTTTTTCACTCAACCGATAAACCGGTTCCCCGGATGCATCGTAAACTGCAACTCCCCGATTTAACAAAGCTGCTTGTCCCTTGCCCTGCACCGTAAAATAAGCCAGTTCACTGGTCGGAATGCCGTAATAAATCTCCAGGGCGGTCTTGCCCGCCTCACCCTTAAACGCCGCCGAAGCAAACCAGAAATTGAGCGGACCGGTCGCAAAATCGGGTTCATATGTATTGGGCCGCCGCACGGCCATTTCCTGCATCACAATGGCCGGGTTCATATCCTGCCAGATCTGGGCGAACCGTCCCCGTCCCAGCGGCATCTCGGCATATTCATAAGGCCCGGGTCGGAAATCTTGCACAAATGTCAGCTCCATCCCGTCTCCCACATCCGTGTAGATCCAGTATTCCCACACGGACACGGCGCCAATCGGATACACCGGCATCCCCAAAATGGTGCCACTTCCAATCCCACCTGTAGGCGCTCGGGTGGCAGGATCCCGTCTCCGGGCCCGATTGATCTCGCGTCGCATACTCCGCGTTTGGGCAAGCACTTCATTCTGTCGGGTCTGCATCAACCGCTGTCCGGCTTCACCCGACTTCTGGATCAGCCTTTCTTTCACAGCCACCACCCTGGGGTCCATCTCAATTTGAATATTGCTGGACTTACTGATATGGTCTGGCCGTCCATATCGAATATAGGCTTCGCCTCGGGCATCCCACGGAAATCGGTAAGCCCCAAAATGCTCCAGGGCAAAGGCGATACGACGGTAATGCTCCAACAACCGTTCATTGGAAGCCGTCACAGGGGCCGGGTCTCGCATACGCCAGAACGAATCGAACAACTCTTTCCGCGCTTCCTTGGGCGCATCTCGATACGCTTTCAGGATGTCCCCTCCCGCAATCAATCCCAGATCGTTATACACATCCTGCTCATTTTCCTCTAGCTTTGAGATATAGGCGTCAAAAAGAGAAGCCGCCCGATCGTATTCCCGAATTTTCTGATACACCTGGGCCAGTTCCAGCACGCCCCGACGCTGTACATCGCTCGGGGTCATTGCCACACGGGCCAACTCGCGAATGGCCGGCACGATCTTCTGCGTTGCCACCAAACACATTCCCAGATGCAACCGAGCCACATGGTGTTTCGGATTGGTCTTCACCTGAGATTGAAACGCTTGACCCGCCTCTTCATACCGGCGATCCGCTTCATGGATTCGGCCAATCCGGTAGTAGGCATCAAAATGCTCCGGGTCGATCTTCAAAACCCCTTCATAGGCCTTGAGCGTCTCACTATGACCAAACCGTTCCAACGTCTTCCCCAGATTATACTGGGCTTCCGAATAGGTTTTGTCCGCCCGATTGGCATTCCTGAAATAATCAATCGCCCGCCGCAACTCGTTCTTTTTCTGGGCATATACCAGCCCCAGCCCATTGTAGGCAGGCGCATATTTTTTCTGCTTTCGCAACCCTGTTTTGAAAGCCTTCTCTGCTTCTTTCAGATCACCCTGTTCCAGATAGGCGTGTCCGATTCCCACATAAGAAGGTCCGTGTTTTTCGTCAATGGCAAGAATGGCTTGAAATTTTTCAATCGCCTGATCATATGTCTTGGCCTCAAGCAAACCCTGGCCTTCCTGATACATCGCCTCTACCTTGGCCCGGTCTTCGGGCGAAACCTTGTCTTTTGCCTCCACCCAGTCAACCGATCCGACCAGGCAAAGCGCCACAAATACGATCCAGATGCGCTTCATAAAAGAACCCTTATCAAGACGTTGAGAATATTTGCACAAAACGCGCTAAATGATAAACAAATCTCAGGAAAAACACAAGTTTTAGCCACCTTCATCCAGGGCAAAACCAGCCAGATCTGGAGCCCACTGATGCACCCTGGAAAGCAGGTCCAGGTAGGGCGGAAACCACCCTTCCATGCTGGCATTCACCCGATCTAGATATGCAATCTGCATCCAGAGCGTCAACCCACGCATCAAGGCCAGTTCCAGAAAATCGGGCAAAAGATCCCGTTCTCTTTCAGAAAGCTTATTTTTTTGGTTATATCCCTTTAAAAAACAGCCTCTTTCATCCAGATCAAGTGGAGCTTCAGCGATTACGGCCTGAAAAAACACCAGTGCATACGCCAGATCAAACAGACGAGGCGCCCCTCGTGCCGTGTCCAGGTCCAGGATGCCGACCACCTGTCCTTCTCGAAAAAGCAAATTTTGAGCGCGGTAATCCCCGTGAATCACCGCCCGGGGCAGTGTCTCCAGATCAGGCGTACGGATCGCTTCCTGCAAACGCGCAAGGCGTATTTGAAAATCAGCAATCCAATCTGCAACTGCATCCATCCCATCCATCTTGCCCCATAAAAGGACAAGGGTATCACAGACCTCATCCCACATAGGTGGCCACACCAAATCGCCAGACACAGAAGGACTTGCCATGTGAATCTGCCCCAACATCTGCCCGGCAGCCTCCAGTTCACCCAACGCACCGGGTGAAAAGACCCGGCCTTCCAGATGTCGCCAGAGTACAAAAAAATGCCTCTCATCTTCACACAAAGAAAATCGAGAGGCAACGGGCAAACCGGCCTGTTCATACGTATCGTTTAGCAAAAGTCCAAATTCAATCTGTTTCGGATCGACCTCCTCCTTCCGATACACCTTCAGAACATACCGCTCGTGTTGCGACTGCAACACCACGGTAGTGCTCATATACCCATTTCGCACATTCCAGACTTGAACCTCTAAACCGTAGTGCCCTTGAACAGATGCTTTCAAAGCTTCGATGGAAAGATCCAACTTACCAGGATAAGCCATTCACATTCCTCAGGCAGGCACCGCAAAATGTCGGGCAAGGTGTTCACGCAAGAACGTCAAAAAAACGGCCGATGCCTGGGACAGATGCCCCCCTATACGCCGAACCAACCCCACCTGCCGTGCTGGCAATCCGTCAACCGATCGGGCTACTAAACGTTTGCCGGCCACTTCCTCCTGCACCGCCACCTCCGGCACCATTGCAATCCCCAGTCCAATTTCTACAAACCGCTTGATCACCTCAATACTGCCCAGTTCCATCGCAATCTCCGGTACAACTCCTGCCTCGACAAACATCCGGTCCAACAACATGCGACTGGTACTGTTTTGTCCCAGCATCAACATCGGAAATCCCGCCAGATCCAGAAGTCGGACCTGCCGTTTCTTTCCAAGTAGGTGTTCCGGATGATAGATCAACACGTCGTCCCGGAAAAATAGCGCTTCTGTCTCCACCCGAGTCTCGGAAACCGGCAGGGTTGCCAGCCCAAAATCCACACTTCCTTCCAACACCATGCGCACCACCTGCGAGGACGGCCGATCGGTCAGTCGGATCTCCACCCCCGGATAGGCTTCCCGAAACGCCTTCACCACCGGGGGCAGTACATATGCACAATTTGTATCGCTCGTGCCCACACGCAACTGCCCGATTTTCAACTCCCCCAAGGCGGAAAGATCCTGACGAACCTGATCCACCATGCCCAGAATCTCTTCCACCCGCCCAAACAACAACCGCCCCGCATCGGTCAACAAAATCTGCTTTCCCCGCCGTTCAAACAAGCGTTCCCCCAATTCTTCCTCCAGAGCTTTCACCTGTAAACTCACGGCCGGTTGCGTCAAAAAGAGCTTTTCGGCGGCTTTGGTAAAACTTCGCTCCCTGGCAGTTTCCAGAAATCCCCGCATCTGACCCAGATCCATACGATGTCCTATTTAATAAATATATACTAAATATTATTTTTATAAATTTTGTTTATTTCTAAAAATAAGATATCCTTTGTTCCGGCGGCCGTCAACCACCGAATTCCCCTTTTTCGCCATTCCCCGTTTCAGGATTCTGCTTCCATGCTGCCAAAAAAAAGGCGGATTTCTCGAAAGAAATCCGCCTTGTGCGCCCTGAAGTAGCCGACATTGTTCTATCCTTCCCCCTCTCCCCTTCGACGAAGAACAGACTTCAATATCTCGCCACTGGCGCAGTTTGCTCAATCAACCAATAGCTTCGGTCTCCACAGCCGTGCCGTTTCGCCGGGATTCTAGCTTGACCTTCAGCCGGTCGATAATTTCAGATGCTTTTCGCTTATCCAGCTCGTCCTTCAAAACGCCTTCCACCTTGATCCGCTCTTCCTCCGTCAACAGGCGGCTTCGTCCAAGATTTCGAATCAATTCAACCTGTCCCGAAGTTGCAGGTGCGAAAGCACCGCGTCCATGATCATGATCATTCCCCTCGGGTTCTTTAATTTCATCCACCGAGCACATCCCGGTAGCCGTGGCCAGACGCATCGCCCGGTTGGTCGCCCGTCGGGTGGCCATTTCGAGGGGGTAGTCGGAAAAACGGATAAATCCTTTTAAATTTCGAGGGGTTGCAGTCCCATAATCCACAAAGGGTCTCTCAAAACCGTCCACCCAGACTTCCCCACGCATCACCACCAGTGGTTCGTCATCCTTCAGCCCCATCATACGCCGGAGCAACGCATATTCTTCGGGGGAAGGCATCAAGGCCTGGACGGCAAACTTCCCGGCCTTGTAGGTCTGCAACATCTTAAACTGGAGTCCGGAGGAGGTGATATAAGGGTCTTCGCCAATAAAAATCACAAACTCGTCAATCTTCTCAATGGGAAATCCTTCGGACTCGGCAATCTGTTTTTTTATTTCAAGGTTTGATTTGGCCATGATATTCACTCCTTAACGGTACGCGATTTTCCGGTGGCACTCACCTGGCCTGACCACCGAACACTGGATAAATATATAATTAACCATATCTTACTTAGTTTTTACTCACACCCAAACTTTGAATCACCTGGAACCAGGTTGTTTCATAAGCCACCAGAGCTTCTCGCCAAGCAGCCAATTCACCAAGCCCCTGTTGCAATTCCAGGGCCCGCTCGTCAACAGCCTGTTCGGCAACTTCCACTTTGTCCAGTGCCTCGGGCTGGATATCGCCATAGGGCAGCCCCTTCATTTCGTCCTGAATGCGTTCGGCAATCTGGAGCAACTCTCCGCTCAGGTCAACCAGATCCGCACCTTCGACTTCACCGGATAAGAATGTGGTCTTGGACATCTTAACACCTCCTCTCTCACAGGGATCAACCCGGTTCACGTGCACATCTCAACGTGGTCAACAATACTAAACATATGTATAGTTGTCAAGTGAAATTTTTTAGTTTAATAGAAAACAATTAAACTTTTTTAAAAACTAAAAATCAGATAGTTATCGAATTTTTAACCATCCAGAGATTGCACCATCCACCCCTTCCTGAAAGGGCAAAAAAAATCCCCCGAAAATCAAAGGATTTCCAGAGGTTTGCGATGAAAACGCCCTCTCCCGACCGTTCCTTTTGGGTGGGAGGGATTACCCCAAAAGACCGGGTGAAGGGAAAGGGCGTATCTATATAAGATCACCCATTTAGACGTCTATTTTGACCATAAGTTGCATAAAAAAACGGGATCCTCGGCCATCCCACCCCTAGCACGTCCGAGGATCCCAATTGGGCCATCCCATAGCCCCAGTGAAATATACAGTGACAAATCCCGTTTGTCAACAAGGATTATTGAAAAATACCTCCCCCCAATTTCAAATGCACCAGAGGATCGTAGCCCGTTTTTTGCCGATCTGGGCGACCCTTATTGATTACAAACGCCTATGCCGACCGTTTCCGGAGGCCGTCGATTGCAGTGACGGACTCCGCCTGTGCTTCTACAACGACCTCGCCTGCTTCGGTGATATCCAGCGAAGGAACGAGACCGCCGTGGCCCGAACAGGGTCCGTACATCACGGCGCGTTGTTCATTTGTCATCCCATCGACGATTTCTTCGTCCCAGTAGATTTCCGGCGGGGCAATCTGAACGGAAATGCCCGTCCGAATCGCCGTTCGAGAGGCAAATTTATAAAGGATAGACCGCCGTTCGTGATCGTTCTGCCAGGGATAGGTGCCGTGTGTCTGGGCGCCGTCCATAAAGAAAACCACGTCGCCGGCACGAGCGCCCGGATTGATCGACGCCCCCATATCACTGTCCACCGTCCAGACGCCTTCGGGCACCTCGAAATCGGATTTGTGACTGCCCGGCACACAGGCAAACCCGCCCTTGCCTTCCGGGACATCTGCAAGCTGCCAGGAAACGGTAACACCGGCACAGTGCATATTCCCATTTTGATGGTGGTAGGCCACATACGGTTTGTGTGGAGCGCCGGAACCGTGCAGAGCGTGCCCACTGGTACCTTTCACACCACCGATAAACTGAGGACCGTGGTCCAGCCGAAAACCTTTGCCACACATGATGTTGAGGCGGGACACAATGGCCGGGTGGACAAGCATGCGACGAAAAATATCGCAGTGGGGCTTTTCGATATCGAGCAGATTGGTGCCCCGCAACGAA
>JAPUJS010000563.1 GCA_027296045.1 bacterium
TTTTATCAATCCGCCCGATTTTATATTACAGGGTCATCGAGAAAACTGAGCGAATCCCTTTACAATAAAGCAGTCTCGCGTGATATGCGCCTATTACCGTTCGTTGCGACGGTTGCATTTAACTCGGGTGTGTCCCTAGAACCTTGGCTTGAACAAGCCCTAAAAGAAAACCCGAAGGATGCCAGAATCGCTATGCTACTAGGTGTGTCGGGTTTTTTTCGGGAAGATCCGGAAATTTGGAAACGTAGTAAGCAACAGATCAACAGTGCGTTTGAAATAGCTCAGAATAAATTTCTTTTCGCCCAACAAACGTCACAGTCTCTGATGAACCTGGGGAACTATTATGGCAACTCCCAGGACTATAACAGAGCCATTGAACTTTATAAAAAAGCCCTACAATTTCGTCCGAACTATCCCTTAGGGCTTATGAATCTGGGCAATGTTTATGATCTCCAGGGCAAATCAGATCTGGCTCTGAAGCAATATGTGAAAGCAATTCGGTTAGATGCCGGTCAAATACCATTGCTGATGTTGCTGGGCAAAAGACGACACCAGAACGGCGACCTGTTGGGCACTATTCAAATTTATCAGGCTGTCCTGCAGGTCGAACCGCAACATTCTGAAGCCCGTTCTGCTCTGGTTAATTCTGCAAAATAGCCAAACCAGATGAGTTGCTTTCTTAAACACATATACTCAGAAGCCGAGTCGTGTGTAAATGTAATGTGGAAATAAAGCAACCCGTTCTTGTTCACACCATCCCCAGCTTCTCTCTAATTTGCAAATGGCGCCCGAGTGTCGCTACACCGTGGTGCTCGGGTTCATGGACATAGGTAAAAGGCAAAGCACCGCCCAGAAAATCCTCAAGACGTTTCCGGCGATCCGCCACAATCTCCGGATGATCCGAAGCCACATCCTTCGACTCGCCGGGGTCCTGTGCACTGTGAAAAAGTTCCGGCTCGGCATCCTGCGCAACCGTATCGATAATAAACGCCCACTCACGATCGCGCACACACGCCCGATGAGACCAGCTTGAGATAATCGTATCGCCGTGAAGGTCCTCGGCCTCGCCCGTCACCAAAGGCCACACACTGCGCCCTTCAATCGGCTCGGGCGCTTCCACTCCCGCCAGATCCAGAATAGTTGCAGGAACATCGTGACTGAGCACATAAGACTCCACATGAGTTCCGGCGTGGGCTTTGCCGGGCATCCGAATGGTCCAATTAATCTGCTGGTTATAATTCCGAGGCCCATGTCCATTTTTGCTGAACACCCCGTTGTCCATCAGTTCCGTCCCGTGGTCACTCAAAAACATCACAACCGTATCATCCCACAAATTCATGTCGTCAATCTTATTCAACAGCGCCCCAATCCACTTATCCACAAACGTCACATACCCGTAATACAGCGCCTTCGTACGCTCGACATCCGCTTCCCGTTTCTCATGAATACGGTTCATCACCTGAGGCAAAATAAAATCTTTGGCATCCGGATTTTGATAATAACGATCCGCAAAATACATGGGAGGATCCCAGTATTCGTGCGGCGCAAAACTGTCGATCCAGAGAAAAAACGGCGCCCGCCGATGATTATCCTCCAAAAACCGAATGGCCCCATTCATCACCTGCGGCGTAAAATAATCCAGTTCCGTCCGCCTATCCTGCACCCCGACCAGATATTGACGAATCCCTGCATTGCGAGGATCGTCCACTTCCTGTTCCGGCAAGTGAGGTCGTAAATCAACCGTATCGATCGGCCCGCAACGCAATGGATCGGCTTCTTGCCCCCGCACAAAATGCCAGTGCATGAATCCCCGTGTGAAATTCATATTCGGCTTAAACATGTGGAACACATCGGCCACAAACCCCGTTACATAACCCGCCTCAAACAGCATCTCCGAAAGCGTCATCCGAGAACTCGGAATCGGATGCCATCCAAAACCCCCTTGCAGCCCACGGTGGTCCGGATTCTCACGATACGGATAGGTCCGAAATCCCGTAAACAGCGCATTCCGCATCTGAATTGTCGGCTGCGCCTCGCCGTAGGCCCGGTCAAAAACAACACTCTCGCCCATCAACTGATCCAGATTGGGCGTCTCCACAAAACTCAACTTCTTGCCCGGACCAATGATATCAGCCCGAAACGTATCGGCACAGATACAGATCACATTCATAGAACGCCTCCACGCGTCAAAGTTTCACCTTCAAACCCACCACCTATAGAATCATAAACTGGGCAAAGGCGCTGTATCGCCCGTCTCATCCTGCCACAGACGAATCTTCGCCGCCATATCGCGAATTCGGTCGCGGTGGGCAGGATCATCAAACAAATTGTGTTGCTCATACGGATCGGTATTCAAATCAAACAACTCGCACTGATCTCCCGCACACAGATTCAACTTCCAGCGATCGCCTGTCACCACCGCCCGCCACGGCAGCGAGGCCATCAAATTGATGCGCGGATTTCCAAGATTGCGGTCGCCAATGCCATTCCACTCCATAAAGGCGGCATGGTCTCTCAAATCCATCTCCCCGGTAAGCGCCCCGGCCACACTTTGACCCTGGCAGGCTTCGGGAACCGGCTGGCCCGCCAAATCCAGCAACGTTGGAATCAGGTCCACGTGGCCGAACACACCTTCGATCCGCTTCTGCGTCGTATTCATCCACGGCACACGAAGCAAAAACGGCACCCGCGCCGATTCTTCATAAAATGCACGCTTCTCCATCATCGCATGGTCCCCAACCATCTCTCCGTGATCGCTGGTAAACGCAATAATCGTATTCTCTATCTGCCCCGTTTCTTCCAGGGCCGTGATCATCTTCCCAATCGCATCATCCACAATCTTGACATTGCCGAAATATTGGGCCCGCACCGTTCGCCAGCCTGATTCCGTGCTTAAATCTTCGCCTGCCACCACCGCTGTGGCACAGTGATCTGCTCGCGCCCGATTGAAAAGCGAGTGGCCCTCCGGAAATTCCAGAAACGCCGGCCCTACGGGAAGCTCTTCAGAATCATACAACCCGTTGTGTGGACCCGTATAAGGTGGATGCGGTTCAAACGTGCTGCACACCAGCAACCAGGGTCGATCCGTATTTTCCCGAATAAACCGATCCGCCTCATTTGCCACAAACGCCCCAACCTGTTGCTCTGCCGACAACGCCGCTCGATCTTGAGCGGAAAACTGCTTCAATCCCGACATCAAATCGGACGGCGGCTCAAGGCCCTGTTCCACCAGCCATTCATAATGACTGCTCATCGGCGCATCGGGCTTCGTGTATAAAGGCCGGAGATTATCCTGCACACTGATCCACTCGTCAAAGCCGTGCTGGCAAAAAACATCGTTCCCCAGATGCCACTTGCCCATATACGCCTTGCGATACGTATCGGGCATCATCTCTGCAATCGTCTTCGTCTCCTCCCGCAGGGGTATTCCATTGACCACACACCCGTGCGAATGCGGATAAAGCCCCGTCATCAGCGATCCCCTCGATGGCGTGCACACCGCTTGCGCTACATAGGGATTTTCAAACACAAAACTGCGATCTGCCAGCGCATTCAAGTGGGCCGACTGAACCCATTCATTGCCATAACAGGCCATGGTATCCGTGCGCTGCTGATCGGTAAAAACAAACAAGATATTCGGTTGACGTGCCATGTCCTCGCCCCCATTTGCAAAAGTTGGGCAACATACACAATACCCGATTAAACAATCGTATCAATGAAGGAAATTTCTTCCTCAAAAGCTTGTATTTTTCAATATGGACGCTACCATCCGGTAAGCGCATGTCCGTTTCCGTTAAACCAGATGACATCGACGGCAACACCCAGACCGATGCCCGCCACGTAGCCGACTGCCATTCCCAGGAAAAGCGGCATCTTCCTCCGGTAGCTTTCCAGACCCCCGAACTTCAACAGCAGAACCTTGATCAGCCAGACGATGAAAATCGAGGAGGTGCTGCTTCTCAGAATCTCGGAGCCGGAGACCGCAAATCCAATGGGATGAACCGGAAAGCCGGGGAAGCGATATCGCAGCAAAAACAAAAGGAGGGTGAAGACACCGCCGATGCCGAGCCAGGAGACCCGATCCCAGGCGGTCCCAACCGTGCCCTCCTGAATGCGGTTGGCGGCGGTGCGCCAGATGCCAACCGCGCCGTTATTGGATCCGTTGAAGCTGACAACGCCAAAATTGTAGCTACCCACCATGTAGTAGCCGTAGTAGAGGGTAAAACCGATGACCGCTGCTGCGCCCACCAGGGCCGCAAGCATCACGGCCGGGACCAGCAGGCGCCGCCGATGGGGGTGCATGGCAACACCGAGCCGGGGGATGTGGGCAAACATGGTCATCCCAAAAGTCTTGGCGTCGCAGAAGAAGGTGTAGGTAAGCGCCAGCCCAGCCGTGCTGGCCGGTCCCATCCCGGCAATGCCGAACAAGAACCAGGTGAAAGATTGGGCGGTGATGGGGCCCCGCAGGTAGATCAGGCCGCTTTCCACGATGATACGCGCCAACCCCAGATACAGGATGAGCGTTCCGAACCAGAAGGCCAGCAGCGAACCCCAGGTCATCCCGGCCTGACGCAGAAAGAAGATCAAATAGAGGGCACACCCCAAAAACAAATAGACGGCCGCCCGGTAGGAAATCAGTTCGTTGGCGTCGTCGATGGTGCCACTTCTGGTAAACGCCTTTCGGAGGACCTCTTTCAGGTGTGCCCGGGCGATCCAGAGGCTCCAGCAGACGAAGATGATCATACCTCCAAAGCTCTGCCAGCCGATGATTGGATTGAAGGAACAAATGAAATCGGATGCGCCGATGTCAAGGCCGATACGGTCAAAAATGCCCACCTGCACGATAGCCAGCAAGTGGAAGACCCAGATGCTCAGCAACACTTCCGATTTGGTAAAATAACCGAAGGCGATCGTCAGGGGATGGACTTTGAACCAGAGGGAGGGAAACCCCCTGCCGATGGAGATACTCCGCCGACTCAGCACCGGTAAGCGAGGGAAGTCCGTGACGAACCAGCCCACGATATTCCAGGCGATGGCCCCCAGTACAATCCAAAAACCGATCTGGAAAAGCCGGGATCGGATCAATGCCGAGAACGTTCGCTCCGAACCGGAGGCACCGGTGAGTTCCAACAGCGCGGTTGCAATCGGGAAGGACAGCCGTTCGTTTTCCATCCACTGCTTCCGGAGGATCACGTTGAGGCAGAAGCCGGCCAGAAGCACCGCCCCCAGGAAGCCTCCCCACCACATCAGCGGGGCGACCCAGGCCTGCCAGGGGATGGGGGCGTTTTTCGGCAGACTTTCGTAGAATCCGGTGGTGGTCTGCCGGTCGGCCCCGATGCTCCAGGTGGGGATGTGCTGGAACAGGAGCTCGTCCCATCGGTTCTCCGGCGTGACAAAGTAGGTGGGGGCGGTGATGATGCCCAGAAAGTAGCCGGAAAGCCACTCCCCCTGCATAAGGGCGGCCACCATACCCATACAGGAGACGGTCAGGAGTTCGGAGGGCGACAGGCCGGAGCCCCGGTGTCCCAGGAGCAAATTGAAGCCCAGCAGGCAGAAGAAGGGGACAAGGAACGCCTCCGACAGTTGGGCGTAGTCGGCTCTGGAGGAGTGGGCGATAAGGCTGGAGTAGGCCGGCCAGAGGTTGACCCAGGCGGCCATCGCAAGGCCAAGGAGAAACGCACGTCGGGTCATCTATACCTCATCGTAGATCCTCATGAGCCTTGGTGGACTTCCACGACTTTCTCACCATTGAAATCGCACATTCCCAAAGTCTGGAATAATAGACGAACCTCACCTGTCCGAAGCCTGCCCTACAGTCCCAGGGCCTACAAGGACATCACGTCACGCTTTC
>JAPUJS010000564.1 GCA_027296045.1 bacterium
AAATCATCTGGGCTTCATACACGTGTTCGCTACCCAGCTTGAGGTCCGCTTCATGGCTCTGGTCGGGCCCAGCCCATTTCTGCCCAACCGATGTCGCCTCCGAAATCAAGACCCATTGGACCAGCCGGGCCTCAAAAAACGCCGCCGCCAGAGAAATCAAAACCAAGCCCCCCAGCAACAGCACAATACCCCACCGCACCACGTAAACCCCACTCAACTCATCGGCAAGTTCGAGGCGGTACAGCACATCAAACGAAGCCAAGTGAAGCGCCCATAATCCGATCAGCAGGTGGAACCCACCCACAATCAGCGGCGTTTTAGCCGGTATACGAAGAGGCGTCCGTTCGGACTTATAAGTCCGTGCCAGCCCAAGCACCCAAAAATCAACCAAAAACAGAGCGTGGTGCATCACAGATAGAACCCGGGCGGTCTGATCCGTCAGATTGGTACCCTGGTAAATCCCAAGCCCAATTCCCAAAACCAAAGACAATCCCAAAATGCCCCACGTACCCAAACGCAACGGCCCCACACTTTTTGGGGTGACCGATCGACCGAGCAGTTGCTCAGAAATGGGATCCAGTCGATTCATGTAAAGACCTCCCAGATGCCTCCATCAACAGACGAGATTCAGAAGAAAAGACCGTCGGACTCCAAGGATCTGAACACCGACAGGAGGACCGCCATAATATACAACCAGACCTCCTGGACCGCAACCCGGAACATGTGCCAAAATCATCTGGCAATCCAACAAAAATTGGCTATATTACAACAGGTTACCTAACTCACACCGACCCAAACAACCTATGACACCGCGCCCCAAAATCCTTTCCGCCGAACTCTTCGGCGGCCACCAGATCCGGCTCTACACCCCAAACGGGCCCATCTGCGAGGACTTCTCCCCCTGGCTTCTGGTCGAAGCCCCGGAAGACTGCAATCGGGCAGGTCTTTCGGGCGTCACCGAAATCCTTTGTCTCAAAGGCGGCGGCGAATTTCGCTACCGGGCACATTTTCGCACCTGGTCCAATTTTCTCGAAGCCCGGGGGCGGCTTTCAGAATACGGAATCTCCCACTTCCATTTCAACAATCCTGTACGCCAGCACCTCATCCTCACCGGACAAACCCTGTTCCGGGACATGCGATTCGACGAAGTCCACCGCCTCCAGCTCGACATTGAAACCCTCACCCTCGATCCCCAATCTCCCGATGCCCGCATCATTATTATTGCCCTGTCCGACAACCGGGGCTATGAAAAAATCCTATCTGCTCGAAAGGATTCCGAAGCCGACCTCCTCCGCCAGCTCAATCGATGCCTGATCGAACGCGATCCCGACACCATTGAAGGCCACAACCTCTTCGACTTCGACCTGCCCTACCTCCATATACGCGCCGAACACCTTCAAGTGCCCCTGCCCTGGGGACGCGACGGGTCTCCGCTCCGGGTTGGACATGGGTTGCGCAGCTACAAAGTTGGTGCCCGCAATCCCAATTTTCGTCCCGCCTATATTCACGGCCGACACATCATCGACACCCTCCAGCAACTCCAGCGCTACGACGTGGCCGGACGCCTGGAAAGCTACGGCCTCAAAAACGCCATGCGCACCCTGGGTCTGGAACGAGAGAGTCGCACCTTTGTCGAAGGACCAGACATTGCCAAAACCTGGCACCAAGACCCCGACCGCCTCATTGCCTATGCCCTGGACGATGTGCGCGATGTTCGGTCCTTAAGCGAGCTTGTGGTGCCCACCGAATTTTATCAGACCCAGATCCTGCCTTATAATTTTCAAGACGCCGCCCTTTCCGGGCCGGGCGAAAAAATCAACGCCCTGATGGTGGGCCTTTACATGCGCCGAAGCCTGGCCGTTCCCCGACCCCGTCCCTCCAAATCCTTTGGAGGCGGCTATACCGAAATCTTCGCTTCCGGTGTCTTCAATCGGGTGGTCAAAGCCGATGTGGAAAGCCTCTACCCATCCATCATGCTTTCTCACAACATTCGTCCGGCCACCGACACCGAGAATGTGTTCCTGCCCATGCTGGAGCACCTCACCCTTCGCCGCCTCGAATCCAAAAGTCAATTTCAAGACGCCAAAACAGACACCAACCGTGCCTACTGGGACGGCTTGCAGAGTAGCTACAAAATCCTGATCAACTCCTTCTACGGCTACCTTGCCTATGGCCGGGCCAACTTCAACGATTATGCTGCCGCCGAACAGGTCACCACCATCGGCCAGGACATCGCGCGCGGGCTGGTCGAATCCCTCCGAAAACAAAAAGCCGAGCTCATCGAAGTCGACACCGACGGCGTCTATTTTGTCGTCCCCTCCCATATCGATTCCAAATGCGAGGAGCACCGCTTCATCGAATCCCTTTCCGAAACCCTTCCCAAAGGCATTCATCTCTCACACGACGGCCGGTTCCGGGGTATGATCAGCCTCAAAACCAAAAACTATATCCTTATCGACTACGAGAATACCCTGACGGTAAAAGGAAGTAGCCTGCGCAGCAGACGCGACGAACGCATCTTTCGGGCCTTCATCGTCGACCTGGCCTACCTCCTGGTCGACAACAAACACACAGAAGCCGCATCGCTCTACCGAGACCTTGCACGGCGCCTGGAAGAGACCCAGATTGCCCCGGAAGATTTTTGTCGTTGGGAAAGCGTGACCGAGAAAACGTTTGCAAACCCCAGCCTCCGTCGTCTCGCAGCAGCAGCAAAAGGATGCAAAGTGGGCGACAAAATAGCCGTCTACCAAAAAGCAGACGGCAGTCTTGCCCGAATCGAACACTATGCCCATGACGAAGATCAGGCCTATCTGCTCCGCCGGCTCCACAACATGGCCGGCCGCTTCAAAACCCTTTTTAATGCGCACACCTTCCGCCGGCTCTTCCCCCTCGTTCAGCCCCAACCCAAGGACCAGCTCACGCTTTTCTAACCCAAGTCTGTGTCGTCAATCTCACGCAATTCTTGCCACACCATTCCCCACAACACACAGGCAAACACACACCCAAGCCCCGTCGGTGCCAGTGCGACCCCGTAGGCTCCCCCCAAAAACATTCCTATCCCCCCCACGACAAATCCCAACCCTACCAACCCCAACATCACCCCAAACCCCTTCCGCTCACGATCCATTGCCAGCAGCGCTGTATGGGCCAAACCGCACAGAACAAAAGGCGGCACGGTCCAGGCCAGCAGACGAATGGGCTCTACCGCAGCAAGATAGGCCTGCCCAAACACCCATATCGTCACGGTCTCAGCAGCCACCTGCACAATCACAACGCCCAAGATCGTTAAGCCCAGAAAGGCCATGCCTCCCCTAAAAAGTACGGGCTTCAGATCCCGCGCGGTTTGAAACCGCTCCGTCAGCGATGGCAAAAAAACTTCCAAACTGGCACCTCCCAATACAAACAGGGCAGCAGCCAGACGGTATCCAATTGCAAAGTGTGCCGAAACAGGATCCGAGACAAACAGATCCGTTGTAATAAAATTCAGATGGAGCAAAGCCCCCAAAAAATAAGGGGTAGGCAACAGATATACCCCCTGAATCACCCGTTCCCATTGAACGGTCGGCCGAAACCGCAACCGATAGGTTGAAACCACACGAGAGGCAAATCCCATCCCCGCACCCCAATATCCAACCCGACAGACCAGATACGCCCCGGCAATCCCGATCAATCCTATCCCGAAAGCCATTCCTGCCAACCCCAGTACAAGCAACGCCCCATTCAACCCCACCAGCAAGAGGGCACTGTATCCAGACCGTTGCAACCCTTTGAAAATAGCATTCAGGGCATCCCCCAAACTCATCGCCAGCGTCGACCCACCCACCAGCAACACCGCCACCAGAATCTCCGCCGGCTTCCCCATCGCCCAGGCACCCGCCACCATCAGCCCCAGCACAATCGGCCCCACCAAAAGCTTAAAGCCCATCGCATCGTGAACGGCCTGTTCCCCCACCACGTCGCCGATGGCCACCTGTTTGATAATTCGATTGTTCAACCCCATATCCAACGCCGGCACAAACAGCGCTGTCCAGGAAATGACAAAGGCATATTGCCCCAGCACCTGTTCCCCCATCCACCGGGCAACACCTACCATGAGCAACAGACCGCCCAGCAAATGGGCGCCTTTTTCCACAGTCAGATAAAACGCATTGTGCCAAAACCGAGAAGCCATTTTGTCTGCAAAACAAAAGGAGCAGGTCATTGCCTGCTCCCTCTATCCTTTGTCCTTAAAAATACCCCACTATGGATCCCGTTCCTTGCGCCCACTTCGGTCGCTGATCCGAACCGACACCGACACCACAGCGCTGGTATCTCCACCGGGCAGTTTATCGTCTGCCACTCTCAGTTCAAATATATAATCGGCCGGAGCAAGTCCCCCAAAACTTGGAGA
>JAPUJS010000565.1 GCA_027296045.1 bacterium
CTTCTTCGTTAAAATGCCTGAGTTGCTCCTCGGTGGCGCAGTATTGAAGCCAGTTTTTCTCGTCCATATTCATCTCCGATCAAGAATGCCCCTTAAACGGTCCGAAGAGATAATCCATCGGCCCATCCACAAACTGAGCGTTGTGATCCAGATCCTCGCTCACAAATGCGTCTTCGCACCCCTTCTGATACATCAACCTGCGCACCCGCCGGAACCAGCGAATCTGATGCACCATGGCAATCATATGCCGGATCTCGTCCGACTCGTTGGGCACGCCCCGATGCCACAGTCGAATATCTCGAATCACAAAGCTTCCCTTCTTGGACCGAACCCGCAGGGAAGCACGCTCTGAACTGTGTTTTGCAACCAGTTCCTCCGTTACATCGCCAATCACCAGATGCGATCCCGGCCAGATCTCCGTACTGCCGTTGTGCTCATGCACATCCTGAGGCGAAATATTTACCACCAGCGTCGTCGCCGGATGCGCTTGTCCCCAGTCTGGCCACAGGGGTCTCGCATCTCGATGGATGGGTTGCAACCCACTGCCCGGCGTATTGGTATTGCCGTTATAAAAAGAGTTAAAAACACCTTCGCCCAGCACGCCCTTTGTCACCTGAATAGCCAATGGATTCGACACAATCTCCGGAAAAACATAGGGCGCGTGGAGGGGCGGTCCCTGCTGCAAATGCCCTTTTACACGTCCGGCACCCCCCCATTTTTTGGCCGACATCAGCTTGTGCGAATCTTCATTCATCTTTTCTTTTAACACATCCAAACAGGCGTGATCCACGGCATTTTCGACAACCAGATAGCCATCTTCACGCACGCCCTGCACCGCCTGAGAAAGATGATCGGATGTCATCTCCCCGGCTGATTGCTCTTCCGGTGTCAGCGTAATCGTCATAGGATATTCCTTTATGGCTTAAGAACGAGAGAAATTCCCAGATTTTCTCTACAGTCTCTGTGCTATAAATCATGTCTCTTATTGGGGTCTCTCAATAATCTGAAATCGATCCGTCCTTGAGCACGTGGTGCGGCCAGGAGAATTGGTGCTTTGGATCGGCACCCACTTCTCGCGCCCGCTGTTCGTCTACCTCCACGCCCAGTCCTGGACCTTCGGGCAGTGACACATAGCCTTCCTCATCCATCTCCCAGGTCTTGTGAGCCACCCCCTCGGGCAACTGGTGTGTATATCCTTCGTGGATCAGGAAAAATGGCACCGAAGCCGCCACGTGCAAACTGGCTGTAAGCCCCAGATACGACATCGTACAGTGAGGTGCAATCGGCACATAGTGGGCTTCGGCCAGGGCTGCCACTTTGCGCATCTGGGTGATCCCTCCGCCGTGCCCACAGTCGGGCTGTAAAATATCAATCACCTGCGCCTCCAGAATTTCCCGAACCTCCCAGATGGTCCGATCTCGCTCGCCGGTTGCCAGCGGCACGGGCACAAACTCGCGCACTTTGCGCATCGCCTCGATATTTCCGGGCACCCAGGCCTCTTCCAGAAAGAGCAGATCGTCTGCCTTAAGATATCCGGCCATCTGCTTCACAATCGGTGGCGGCAAACAACTGTGCGCATCATACATCACCGCCCCGTCTGGGCCCACCTCTTCTCTGGCCTTGCGAATACTTTGCAACAAAGCCTGGACTTCGTCCGGGGTTCCCGCAAAAGGCTTTGGACCGCCAGGCCCCACCTTTTTTGCCTTTGGACTCGGATACATCCAGATCTTATCGCGAGTCGGCCCGCCCAGAAGCCGATAGACCGGCACGCCCCACAGCTTGCCCGCAATATCCCACAGTGCCATATCGATGGCCGAAATTGTATGCACCATGAACCCGCCGCCCCGCAAATTCCGGTGCGCCCGAAAAAGATTCTGCCAGTGGTGTTCAATCCGAGTCGGATTCTCCCCAATGATCAACTCCGAAAGCGACTCTGCCAGCGCACATGCCACCTTCGTCTCCATATTGTTAATCTCGCCCCAACCTGTCACATCCATATTGGTCGTAATCTTCACATAGCCTTTTCGCCCCACCGGAATGGCTTCCAAACCCGTTACACGGATGCTGGAACCACGATCTACCACTTCATTCGACATCGCCTACTCCTCTCCTGACTCAAGATTCCGTTTGGTCAACTTTCTTTACCCAGTCCAATGTCGCGCGATTTGCTTTGGTTGCCTCACTCACCAGAGGCTCCACAACCTCGCCCCGCTCGTCCCGAAATCCCGCATTTCGGCATCGATTCTGAAGATAGGCTCCACACACGTGCCAACCCACACAACAGGACAACTCCCGCAACCCTCGAATCATCGGCTCATACGCTGCCGGATCCCGTTGGGGAGGTCCTGCATCGGCCAGAAGAACCGGCAACCCCGTCTGACCATGCCAGCGTTCAAAATCAGGCCCGATTTCTTCGGCACGGGAGAAATACTGAAAACTCAAGACATCAACATAGGGCACCGCCGCTTCCAAAATCTCTTCCGGCAAAGGCGCTTTGGCCTCATATCGGTCTCCCAAAATTAAATGGTTCGGATCGTACCTTCGAATTGCATCGTGCGTCACCTGATAATACTTTTGGGCCATATCAAACAATTTTTTGCGTCCAGAACGGGAGTCCAGATGGGCGGGGTCAAACCATGGACCTTTGGGATTTGGCCCGTGATCTCTGTTATTTTGCGCATGCACCCAGGACGGACAGTCCACATAAAAATACCCGATCAGATTCGGATCGTTGGCCATCTGCACACAATCTTTCCGCGCCACAAAATCACACCACTCCTCAAACTCCTTGCTAAACACATCGGGATAGGCCACTTCGCGATCCCACTGATGGACCTCTGCAAAAGGCAACATGTGACAGTATGGCATTCCAGACCACTGATATTCCTCATAGGTAAAACTCCGTGAATGCCGGTACAGGGTTTTCCCACGAACCACTACCTCCTGCGTCCATCCAATCGAATTAAACCCCCATGTCTTCAAATCCAGTGCCACCCCTTCCTGAATCCACCGCTGTTCACTATTCCCAAACCGAGTTTGCCAGACATCTCCACTTTCGGAATAGCGCAACGTTGCCGAATCGATGTGATTCATCCCAATAGAAAAAAACGCCTCCGCCTCGGGTGTCAGAAACCACCAGTGCTCGTTGCGTTGGCCAACAGAAAAAAATGAAGACATACAGATTTTCCTTTCTAAAGCTTTCGTCCCGCTAGAATTGTCCTGAATCGGCATTCTCTGAGCACCAATATTTACATATATTTTCCCGTGTCAACAAAATAAAGGACGTCCGACAATCTTTGCCGAACGTCTTTCCATATGCGCTCCATCCAGGATGGACTTATCGTACACATCCCGGATAAGTTTTACCCCGAACATGAAAATACTCGGGCCCATCTCCCTCTTTTGTATATCGCGACCGAGAAGACATATACGACAGCGCAATTGCCCGGCGCCATTTATCCGACCGGTTTGGAGCCGTGTAATGGGGCAACAACGAATGAAAAAATAGCCCGCCTCCTGCGGACACAGGTGACAACACCATATCGTCAAAGCTGTAGCTCGACTCATCCACCACAAAATCGTCGGTCACCCGCACGTGGGGCAGCGGCCCCCGATTATGCCATCCCGGGATCGCACCCATACACCCGTTCACCTCCGTCGCATCGTCCAGGGCAAACCAGCACGAACAGAGATCCATCGGTGCAACCGACCAGTAAGGCGAATCCTGGTGCATCCCCTTTTGCGACCCCACCTCGGGCGGCTTCAAAAGCAGTGCATTTCGAAACATCTTGATGTCCGGCCCCAAAATCTGCTCTATAATACCCACAATATTGTCATGGGTTCCCAGCTTTCGAAACAAATCGTCACCTTCTACCAGTCCGTCGATCTTACGGATGCCATCGCCCGGATGATCCACCTCCAATTCCCCCCGTTGCACCCGGGGCTCCACCTGGATGCGGAGTGCATCGGTCGGCCGATCGCCATGCGTGTATTCTCGCAACCGATCTCGCAACGCCTCTAACGCTTCGGGAGAAACCAGATTTTCCACCACCAGGAACCCGTCCCGATAATAAGCACCTAACTGGTCGTCCGTCAATTGGATACAAGATGTCTCTGTAATCGCCATGATCTCTGTCTCCTGAAAAAAATATGCTTTAAAAATACTCCATCTTTTTAGAAAAAACAAATTTATCCGATAATAGGATCGGCATCGCTCATATTAAGTATTTACACAATGTCCCGGATCCGTTAAATTCTCATAGAAATTCGGTCCACACATCCATACCTAAGGAGGCCGACCATGCTGATTGCCACCCGATCTACCGTCTACGCCCTGGAAACAGACACCCCGGAATCCATCTTGGACGACCAGCCCGTCGTCCGAGTTGCCGAAGGGGATCGCTTTCAAATTATCGCGCTGAAAACCGGCGATCTCGTTATCCTTTCGGAGGGTAACACCCAGACCCTCACCACCGGGATCAACGAGAATATCGAAGCCCTGCACATCCTGGGAGAAGACCCGCTTCACCTCCTCATCGGCACCGAAGCCCCCCACGTCTACCGTCTGCTCGATGGTAAAGTCGAACGCCTGGAAAGCTTTGCCCAACTCGAATGCCGGGACGACTTTTACACCCCCTGGGGTGGCCCTGCTGCCGTCCGCAGCTTCGCATCTACGCAAGACGGCTGGGTCTACGCCGACATCCACGTCGGCAGCATTATGCGATCTCCCGATCGGGGAGACACCTGGGAACCCGTCACACCCGACCTGAACGATGACGTCCATCAGGTTGCCACCTCGCCTCAAACCAACGACCGGGTCTACGCCAATACCGCCCGAGCCGTCTACCTCAGCGACGACCGCGGTCAGACCTGGCATCATCGTTCCGAAGGCTTCCCCTATCAATATGGCCGGGCCATCGCCGTCCACCCTACAGACACAGACTGCCTCCTGGCCACCGTCAGCAAAGGCCCCCACGGCGATGCCAGCGGCCAGCTATACCGTTCCACCAACGCCGGCCAGTCCTGGAATCACATCACCGAAGGCTATCCCGAAAGCCTCTCGGGCAACATCGATACCTTCCAGGTAGCCTTCTCACAAGACGGCACTGCCTGGTCGATTGTCGAACAAACCCTGTACAAAAGTGACGACCGGGGCCAAACCTGGACCGCCTTCTGGACTGCACCCGAAGAAATCAACATGATCGATTGCCGATAGTTCGTCCCAACTGCCCCCATCCCTTCCAAGTTTCGGGTTTGGGGTTTTGACAGTTGCAAACTCGAAACATATACGATCAGGAGTTCGCATGGCCCAGCACAACTTCACACCAACCCATTATCACACTGCCATCGGTACCCACGAATCTGTCCTGAGCCTTGCCGACGGCGACACCGTATCCACCACCACCGTCGATGCAGGCGGCCATGATGCCAGCGGCGAACAGGTGACCGAAGGGGGAAACCCCCAAACCGGTCCTTTTTACATCCAGGGTGCCGAACCGGGCGATTCCATCTCCATCACCTTCGACCACCTTATGCCCAACCGCGACAACGGCTACACGTCTTCCAAAGTTGCAGCCAACGTGCTCGACCCCGGCCATCGCACCGGATTTGACAACGACCGTGTTGTCTGGGGCATCGATTTTGACGCCCATACCGCCACCCCCATCGAACTCCGCTCGCGTGACGCCACTCCAAACGTCCGATCCATTTCGCCAGACAGCCCCCTGGGCAAACTCACCCTCCCGCTCAACCCACACCCCGGCTGTTTCGGAGTGGCGCCCCCCCGCGGCCAGGCCATTTCCACTTCCACCTCCTCCACCCATGGCGGCAACATGGACTACAAACGCTTTAACCAGGGCGTCACCGTCCACTTCCCCGTCTTTGTAGAGGGCGCCCTCTTCCATGTCGGCGACGGCCATGCCCTCCAGGGCGACGGCGAAATCGTGGGCACCGGCATCGAAATCTCCTTCAACATCACCTTCACGGCTCACCTCCACAAAGGCAAAACCATCCGATGGCCCCGCGCCGAAAACGATACCCACATTCTCACCGTGGGCAACGCCCGCCCTCTGGACCAGTGCGTCCAGCACGCCACCTCCGAAATGATCCGCTGGCTCACCACCGATTTCGGCCTGGACGAACAAACCGCCCATGTCCTTTTGGGAGAAGCCGTCGAATACGACATGGGCAACATGTTCGACCCCGCTTACACGATGGTCTGCAAAGTGTCCAAAGACATCTTGAAACAGCTCGGTGTAATGTAGAAGCAGGATCGCAGAGGGCTACAGATCCACACCACCCTTCCCGAAATCCCCTCTGTCTCCCCTTTTCCAAAAGGGGAGGAACTTGCTTTGGGCGAAGGGGAGGTGGGCAATGGGGCGATCTTTGGCTGGTTGTTGAATCCCAAAAAGGGATGGAGAGGCAACAGAACCTCACTGCTTCTGCAAAACAAATCTCCCGAACCAAAGCAAATCACCTCACCTTAACAACAGCCTTTCAGGAGAAGCACTCGCTGCACACAGCGCACTGTCCGACCCGCACCATCGTCTAGAATTTCACCTTCACCGGTAGGGCAGAAGCGCACCCACATCCACCTTGGTACTTTTGCGCTGTGCCTTGGCGAGGCCCCACGCCGAGTGGCGACTTTTTCCCCGGTTTTTGGTCGTTCAAAAATCGGGCCGCCGGAGGCGCTACGAGCAAAAAACCAGAATACACAACACCCCCCCGTGCCCGCCCCCCCGTGGATCCCGACAGCCCCCCCACCCCCCCGCGCGGGCGGCGCGGCGGCGCCCGCGGGCGCCGCGGGACCC
>JAPUJS010000566.1 GCA_027296045.1 bacterium
CGGTGGATGGGGGATGGATGGGGCGGTAGAGGGGCTTTGGTTTTCGAGGTGTACAACACTCGGAATCGTTTTTTTAAAAGGAGAGCGATGATGGAATATCGACCATTTGGGAGAACGGGGTTGGATGTGTCGGCCATTGGGTTTGGGTGCTGGGAATTGGGCGGAAGTTATGGCCATTTTGACGAGGGCGAGGTGATTGCGGCCATTCACAAGGCAATGGATCTGGGGATCAATTGTTTTGATACGGCCGAAGGCTACGGGATGGGCAAGTCCGAAGCATTGTTGGCCCGGGGACTTGGGGATCGGCGCAAGGATGTGATTGTGGTGACCAAGGTGGGGATTGGGTATCAGGACTCGGGACGGGAAAAGAATCGGGACAGTCGACCGGAGCGCATTATGACGTCGGTGGAGTCGAGTCTGATGGCTTTGGATACGGACTATATCGACGTGTATTTGATCCACTGGCCCGATCGGTATACGCCGTTTGACGAGACGATGAAGACGCTGGACGATCTGGTGGATCAGGGCAAGGTTCGGTTTGTGGGGCTGTCTAATTTTAAGGCGGAAGAAATGGCCGAATGTATGGAGACCCGTCGGGTCGATGTGGGCCAATATGGCTATCATATGTTCGATCGCCGGATGGAAAAGGACGTGTTCCCCTACTGTCAGGAACACGGTGTCGGCATGATGGGCTATGGGTCGCTGGCACACGGGTTGTTGACCGGGGCATTTGATAAGACCACCACCTTTGATGAGGGAGATTGGCGTTCACGAGGCGGGTTGTTCAATATGCCGCTTTTTAGCGAGGAAAATTTTCCCAAAAACCTAAACGTTGTGTCCGACCTGGCCGGTATTGCCCGGGATATGGGCAAGGAAATGTATCACCTGGCGCTTCGGTGGGTCTTGTCCAACCCGACGCTCAGTGTGGCACTGGTCGGGGCTCGAAAGCCGGAGGAGGTGGAGGCCAATATGGGGGCACTGGGCTGGTCGCTTTCGGAAGCGGAACTAACCGTTCTGGATGCGGCTTTTGACCGCTATGGGGTCGATACGCGGCCGGATGTGTGGGTGGAGTAAACTTGACTCCCTTTGGGGAATGGCCGTAAGTTCGGACGGGGTGTGCGATGGATTTTTCAAGTATGGGTAAACTGCTGATGATTGCCGGTGCCGTCCTGTTTCTGGTGGGACTGCTGGTGATGTATGGACCTAAAATCCCTTTCCTTGGACGGTTGCCCGGAGATATTGTGATCCGGGGCGAGGGAGGTAATTTTTATTTCCCTATCGTGACCTGTATTGTGTTGAGTGTTCTGGGCAGTATTATTCTGAACCTGATTTCAAGGCGATAATCCGCTGCGGGTGAACGGTGAAGCTTTCAGATTATGATTATGATTTGCCCGAGGAACTGATTGCTCAGTATCCTGCAGCAAAACGAGATGCCTCGCGCTTGATGGTGCTGGATCGAGCGCGTCGAACGATTGGGCACGGGCAATTTCTGGATGTGGTGGATCTGCTGCGACCCGGCGATTGTCTGGTGGTGAACGAAACACGTGTGTTTCCGGCCCGTTTAAAGGGCCATCGGTCTGGGACTGGCGGGGTTGTGGAACTGCTTTTGATACGGCAAGAGGGGGCGTTGTGGGAGACGATGGTCCGGCCGGGGCGACGGATGCGTGTTGGGGCAGAGGTGGTTTTCCCGGGTGCCGATTTGAAGGCGGTTGTCGAGGCGGTGTGTCCGTCGGGGCACCGGATGTTTCGATTTGAAGGCGGCGAGACTTTAGAGGCTGTGTTAGAGGAGCAGGGACATGTGCCGTTACCGCCTTATATCCGGCGGGAAGATGAGGCGGCGGATCGAGAGCGGTATCAGACGGTTTATGCAAAAATATCGGGTGCTGTGGCTGCTCCAACGGCGGGGTTGCATTTTACACCTGAACTTCTGGAAGCCCTTCGAGCGCGGGGTGTGGATGTTGCACCGGTGTTATTGCACGTGGGGCCGGGGACGTTTAAACCAGTAACGGTGGCAGATCCGACGCAGCACGAGATGGACGCCGAGTATTTTGAGGTGGGTTCTGAAACGGTAGAGATTGTGAATCGATGTCGAGAACACGGTGGTCGGGTTGTGGCGGTGGGGACTACGTCGGTGCGCACGCTGGAGTCGGCCGCCAGGCAGGAGGGGGATCGCTGGGTTCTGGCGCCTCAGGGGGGCTGGACCCGGCTTTTTGTTTATCCGCCTTATTCTTTCCGGTTGGTGGATGGGTTGATTACCAATTTTCATTTGCCAGGATCGACCCTGTTGATGCTGGTGGCCGCCTTTGCCGGTCGTGAATTTATGCTGGAGGCTTATCGCCAGGCTGTGGAGGAACGCTATCGGTTTTACAGTTATGGCGATGCAATGGTCATTTTGTAACAGGGACTCCTACCCGTTTTCAGTCGGGGTGTGGTGGCCTGAACGGTGCGTTTAGAACGGGGTGGTTTCGGAACCGGGTGTGAACCACCTTCATGATAAGACGACGGTGATCCAGGAGAGGGCTTATGATCCCATTTCCGATTGTTGATACACACGTTCACCTTTGGGATCCGAGCCATATTCACTATGCATGGTTGGATGGTGTCGAGGTATTGAATCGGTCGTTTTTGCCCAAAGATTTTCGAGAACACTGCGGGCCGGTCGAGGTGGAGCGAATTGTTTTTTTAGAGTGCGATTGTGGGACAGATCAGGCGCAAGCAGAGGCCGATTGGGTAACTTCTTTGGCGCAGGAAGATCCGCGTATCCAGGGGTTGGTACTCCATGCACCTCTGGAACTGGGCGATGGGGCTCGAGACGAGCTGGATGTGCTGTCAGAGAACGGACTGGTGAAAGGGATTCGTCGGTTGATTCAATCGGAGTCGATGGATTTTTGTCTGGACCCGGATTTTGTCCGGGGGGTGCAGTTGCTGCCAGATTATGGGTTCAGTTTTGACTTGTGTATTGTGTATCCTCAACTGAAAAATACAATCCAATTGGTGCAACAGTGTCCCAATGTCCAATTTATTCTGGATCATATTGGGAAGCCCGATATTAAGAATCATATTATGGAACCCTGGAAGACGGAGATCGAAGAGCTGGCGGGGCTGCCGAATGTGTGGTGTAAGGTGTCGGGGTTGGTGACGGAAGCGGATATGGACCATTGGGAACCGGCACATTTGCGCCCTTATATTGACCATGTGGTGGCTTCTTTTGGATTTGACCGGGTGATCTTTGGTGGCGACTGGCCGGTGGTGTATCAGGCATGTGAATATCCGGATTGGGTGGAGACGTTGGAAGAGGCGGTTTCGGGGTGTTCGGAAGCGGAACTTCGGAAGTTATTTTACGACAATGCGATGGCGTTTTACCGGTTGGAGTAATGCTGGGATCGCAGAGGGC
>JAPUJS010000567.1 GCA_027296045.1 bacterium
AAAAAAGGAGAGGTCCACCGTGGCAGTGGTGGGCTTGTGCGGAAAATTCAAAATCATGATTTTGGGTTTGGGCCAGAGTTCTCGGGAAATCATCCGCAGATCGGGCACAAATTCCTTTTCGGGACGGAGCGGCAAGCTGAAGACGTTGCCGTTGGCAATGGCAACCCCGTAGAGGTGGAGGGGGTATGCCGGGTTGGGTACAATGGCAAGGTCGCCGGGGTCGAGCAGGGCAAGGCAGATGTGTGCCAAACCCTCTTTGGACCCGATGGTGGTAATGGCCTCGGTTTCGGGGTCCAGGTCCACGTTAAAGCGTCGCTTATAATGGCGGCAGATGGCCCTGCGCAGGGCCGGAAGGCCGGCCGAAGGCGAATATCCATGGGTTTTGGGATCGTGTGCGACTTCGCACAGCTTGTCAATAATATGGGTGGGAGTGGGTTGATCCGGATTTCCCATCCCAAGGTCGATGATATCGATGCCCTTGCGACGGAGTTCCATTTTGCGGGCGTCGACTTCGGCAAACACATACGGGGGAAGTCGGTCGATGCGGCGTGATTTGATGTTCATGGAAAAATCCCAGAATCGGAAGCGTTGTGGAAAAACCACAACACTTGCTAGTTATACGAGGGATGTTTCAACGCCCTCGGGCGATTCCTGCGTGATAATGCCATCCAGGAGAAGTTTATAGCTCAGGCTGTCGACCAGCGCAATCCAACTGGCTTCGATGACGTTTTCGGATACCCCCACGGTATTCCAGACCCGCTGGTCGTCGGACGATTCGATCAGCACGCGTACTTTTGCGGCCGTGCCATCCTGGCTGGAGAGTACGCGCACTTTGTAGTCTTCAAGGCGGACTTCCTGAAGGGACGGATAAACAGATTCGAGGGCCAGGCGCAGGGCATGGTCGAGCGCGTTGACCGGACCATCGCCTTCGCCCACGGTGTGGTAGACCTGGTCATCGATCTGGATTTTGACAATGGCCTCTACTTCGGTATCCCGGGGCGTTTTTCGGTTGATGGTTCGGAATCCGATGAGCCTGAAGGGGTCTCGAATGGTGCCGAGTACCCTTCGCGCAAGGATTTCGAACGAGGCTTCTGCGGCCTCAAATACATAGCCTTCGTGTTCCAGCTGTTTGATTTTCTGAAGGAGCTTCTGCACGGTGGGGTGCCGCTTGTCCAGCCCGGGCAGTACCTTGTCCAGTTTTGCCACGATGGTTGCGCCTCCAGATTGTTCGGACAACAAGAAGCGGCTTTGATTGCCAACTGCCCGGGCGTCGATGTGTTCATAGGAGGCGGGCTGTTTTATCATAGCGTCGATGTGGACGCCCCCTTTGTGGGCAAAGGCGCTTTCGCCCACATACGGTTGTCGGTGGTCGTGCGAAAGGTTGGCAACTTCGCTGACAAAGCGGGAAAGCTCCATGAGTTTTTTTAATTTGTCGGGTCCCAGGCTCTGTTTGTTAAGCTTGAGTTCCAGGTTGGGAATGACGGAGCACAAGTTGGCGTTGCCGCAGCGTTCGCCATAGCCATTGATTGTTCCCTGAACCTGGACGGCGCCCAGTTCGACGGCCACAATAGTGTTGGCCACCCCCATGCCGGCGTCGTTGTGGGTGTGGATGCCGAGCGGGACGGTCAGTTTAGGGGTGACCTCCGAGAGGATGGTTTGGACTTCCGAGGGCATGGTTCCCCCGTTTGTATCACAGAGCACCAGGATGTCGGCACCACCTTCCTGGGCAGATAGGAGGGTATCGAGGGCGTATTCGGGATCGGCCTTGTAGCCATCAAAGAAATGTTCCGCATCGTATACGACTTCCCGCCCGTTGGATTTCAGCCATGCCACCGAATCCTGAATGAGATCCAGGTTTTCCTGGAGGGCAATTCTCAGTGTGTCGGTTACATGCAGGGTCCAGCTTTTGCCGAAAATGGTGATGACTTCCGTCCCGGCTTTGAGCAGGGTGCCAAGTATGGCATCGTCTTCGGGGGGATTGTTTGCCCGGCGGGTGCTTCCGAAGGCGGCGACCCGAGCATTTTGAAAGGGTTCTTCCAGGACCCGGGTGAAAAACTCCAGGTCTTTGGGGTTGGTGGGGTTGGGCCAACCCCCTTCGATGTAGTGTATCCCGATGTCGTCCAGACGGCGGGCGATCATGAGCTTGTCTTCGACCGAAAATGAGATGCCTTCGGCCTGGGAACCGTCGCGGAGGGTAGAATCATAGATTTTGACAAGGTCAGACATAAATAGGCTCCTGTTGGCTTGGAAAGGATTAGGATCGGGTGAGCAGACGAACCTTTTCCAGGCCAATGGCCACCGGGCGATTAGGGCCGCCCGGCTGATTCCACCTTCTCTTCGGGGTTTGAAGATTCATGAGATCCATAATCCTCAGGCGGTTGCGACGGCATCGGCGATTAAGTCTCCGACTTTCGATGTGCTATATCCCATCTGGCCGGCGTTCATGCTTTTTAGTTTGTTTCCGATTACGTCGATCAGGGCGGTTTCCAGGGCCATGGCTGCTTCTTCTTCGCCCAGGACATCCAGCATCATCTGGCAGGCGGCAACCGCCGCACACGGGTTGATGACGCCCTGGCCGGTGTATTTGGGGGCCGATCCACCGATGGGTTCGAACATGGAGACGCCTTCGGGGTTGATGTTTCCACCTGCGGCAACGCCCATTCCTCCCTGGATCATGGCGCCCAGGTCGGTGATGATGTCGCCGAACATGTTGTCGGTGACAATGACGTCGAACCACTCGGGGTTTTTGACCATCCACATGGTGATGGCGTCGACGTGGGCATACTCGCGTTTGATATCGGGATAATCGGCCTCCCCGATTTCGTGGAAGGCGCGTTCCCAGAGGTCGAAGGCATAGGTCAAGACGTTGGTTTTGCCGCAAAGCGTGAGGGTGTTTTCTCTGTTGCGTTTGCGGGTGTATTCAAAAGCATATCGGAGGCACCGTTCGACCCCTTTGCGGGTGTTGATGGATTCCTGTACCGCGATTTCGTCGGGGGTGCCTTTTTTGAAGAATCCGCCGGCTCCGGCATAGAGTCCTTCGGTATTTTCGCGCACGACCACAAAATCGATGTGTTCCGGGCCTTTGTCCTTGAGCGGGCACTCGACATTGGGGTAGAGTTTGACGGGGCGGAGGTTGATGTATTGGTCCAGTGCGAATCGGGCATTCAGGAGGATGCCTTTTTCAAGGATGCCGGGCTTGACATCGGGGTGGCCAATGGCACCCAGATAGATGGCGTTGAAACCCGACAGTTCCTCCAGGGCGCCATCGGGAAGGGTTTCTCCTGTACGTTTATAACGTTCGCCACCGAAATCATATTCTACGGTTTCGTACTGGATGTCAAATTTTCGAGCAACGACTTCCAGGCACTTGAGGCCTTCGACCACCACTTCGGGGCCGGTGCCGTCGCCGGGGATGACTGCAATTTTGTAAGACAATGTCTCCTCCAAATGATAGATAAAGAGAGTGGGGGTAGATTTGTTGTAAATTTGATTTGGCCCTGTGGAAGGCCCTTAACATTGTGCCCCGGTCAACACCAGGGGGCTCCGAGATTACTCTGGTTGCTCCTATCCTCGACGGTCACGGGCGTCGTCGGGTTTTGTCTCGTAACGGTGGGTTAAAAACCAGAAACGTACGGGAGGCTTTTAGCCACTTTTTGGGTGACTTCTGAAGCCTCCTGGAGCATGCTGGTTGCATCCCAGGCGCCTTCGATGAGCTGGAGGCGGTTGCCGTCGGGAAGCTGGATCGGAAGAGTGAGGTCGCCGCAGGTGATGGTTTTATTTTTCAGGTCTATGTCTATGTTCTGGCCAGGGTCTTGTTCTATGGCAGCCATCAGGGCCTGTATGTTTTCTGCCGATGCGGTGACGCAAGGCACGCCCATGGCCGTGCAGTTTCCCTGGAAGATTTCGGCAAAGGATTCTCCCACAATGCCCTGGATGCCCCAGCCCTGGAGGGCCTGGGGGGCGTGTTCCCGGGACGACCCACAGCCGAAATTGGCATTGACGACCAGGACGGAAGCGCCCTGGTAGCTTTTATTGTCAAATGGATGGTCGTCGGTGGATTTTCGATCGTCTTCAAAGGCGAATTCACCGAGGCCTTCGAAGGTGATTTTTCGCAGATATCGCGCTGGAATGACGCGGTCGGTGTCGATGTCGTTGCCGCGAACCGGGATGCCACGGCCTTCGACCTGGGTGATATTGGACACGGGGAAAGCTCCTTATTCGTTGAGCAGCGTTCGCACATCGGTCACTTCGCCGGCAAGGGCGGCAGCGGCGACCATTGCAGGACTCATCAAGAGGGTGCGGCCGGTCGGACTGCCCTGGCGGCCTTTGAAGTTTCGGTTGCTGGACGAGGCGCAAACTTCGCGGCCTTGCAATTTGTCGGGGTTCATGGCCAAACACATCGAACACCCTGCCCCGCGCCATTCAAATCCGGCTTCCCGGAAAATTTCGTGCAAACCTTCGGATTCGGCGGTTTTGAGCACCGACTTTGAACCGGGGACCACCAGGGCTTTGACACCCTGGGCGACTTTGCGACCTTGAACCACCCTGGCGGCTTCCCGCAAATCGGAGATGCGGCTGTTGGTGCACGATCCGATGAAGGCGACATCGATGGGGGTGCCGGAAATGGGCGTGCCGGGCTGCAAGTCCATATAGGCGTAGGCCTCGGAGGCCATTTCCCGGTCGGCTTTGGCCAGGTCGTTGAGGGAGGGGACTTTTTCCGTGATAAAGAGGGCCTGTCCGGGGGTGATGCCCCAGGTGACCGTGGGTTCCAGGGCGGCAGCGTTGAACTCATAGACATCGTCGTAGTCGGCATCGTCATCGGAAGCCATCGATTTCCACCAGGTGACGGCCCGGTCAAAGGCGTCTCCGGAAGGCGCGTTGAGGCGGCCTTTGAGATAGTCAAAGGTGTTCTGGTCGGGGTTCACATAGCCTGCCCGGGCACCGCCTTCGATAGACATGTTGCAGATGGACAGGCGCTCTTCCATGGTCATTGCTTCTATGGCAGGGCCGGCGTATTCATAGGCATAGCCCACCCCGCCATTTACTCCCAGGTTGCGAATGATGTTTAAGATGACGTCTTTGGCGTAAACCCCTTGGGGGAGTGTGCCTTCAACTTCGATGCGCCGAACCTTCAGTGGGTCCATCGCCAGGCACTGCGTGGCCAATACATCCCGCACCTGTGAGGTGCCGATGCCGAAGGCAATGGCGCCAAATGCACCGTGGGTGGAGGTGTGGCTGTCACCGCAGGCGATGGTCATTCCGGGCTGGGTGAGTCCCAGTTCCGGGCCGATGACGTGCACAATGCCCTGGCGCTCGTCGTCGAGGTCGAAAAAGGGGATTTCGAATTCTCTGGTGTTGTCTTCGATCGCGCCCATCATTGTTTCGGCCATTTCGTCGGCAAACGGGCGGGTGCGCAGATCGGTGGGCACGATGTGGTCGACCGTGGCAAAGGTCCGATCGGGATAGGCCACTTTGAGCCCCCGTTCGCGCATCATTTGAAAGGCCTGCGGGCTGGTGACTTCATGGATCAGGTGAAGGCCGATGAACAACTGTGTTTGGCCCGAGGGGAGTTGGCGAACGGTGTGGGCATCCCACACTTTGTGAAACAGGCTTTTACCCATTTTCTTTTGAACCTCCAGTCAAGGGGAAGAGACGACCTCGAGGGGGATTTATACGGTTTGATCGCGTTCTTTTTCCTGCCAGATGGCCAGGCGGTTTAGCGCATCGAGAAAGGCTTTGGCACTTGCTTCGATGATATCTGTCGAGACGCCCCGACCCGTGACCTGGTGTCCATCTTCGGAGACTTTGACCGTGACTTCGCCCAGGGCTTCGGCGCCGCTGGTGATGGCCCGAATGTTGTATTCTTCCACCCGAACGGTGTCGGTAGTGGCCTGTTTGATGGCTTTGTAGGTCGCATCGACCGGGCCATCGCCCCAGGCAGATTCCTGGACGGCCTCTTCGCCCTCCACTGCAATGCGAACCGTGGCCGATGGCACGGTGCTGGTGCCGCTGACGGTGTGCAGGTAGTCGAGCTGGTATTTAGCGGGGATATCACGGATTTCGTCGCCCACAATGGCCATCAGGTCTTCGTCGTAGACTTCCTTTTTTTTGTCGGCGACCTTCAAAAAGCGCTCGTAGGCTTTGTTCAAATCGTCCTGTTCGAGGTGATATCCCAGTTCTTCCAGGCGATGGCGGAGGGCGTGGCGGCCCGACCGGGCAGTGAGCACAATGCTGGTGGCTTCCAGGCCGACCTCCCGGGGATCGATGATTTCGAAGTTTTCCCGGTCTTTTAAGACGCCGTCCTGGTGAATGCCCGATGAATGCGCAAAGGCGTTGGCTCCCACAATGGCTTTGTTGGGTGGGACCATAATGCCCATCAGGCGGCTGACCAGGCGGCTGGTAGTGGTGATTTCACGGGATTCGACATTGCACTGGAGGTCGAAATAGTCTTTGCGGGTCTTCAAGGCCATGACGACTTCTTCCAGGGAGGCATTGCCTGCTCGTTCTCCCAGGCCGTTGATGGTGCATTCGGCCTGACGGGCGCCGTTTTTGATGGCCGTCAGGGTGTTGATCACGGCCATGCCCAGATCGTCGTGGCAATGCACACTGAGGATGGCGTTGCCCAAATTGGGCACTTGCTCGATGATGGTTTTGATCAGGTCGCCAAATTGCTGGGGCACGGCGTAGCCGACGGTGTCGGGGATGTTGATGGTGGTGGCACCGGCTTCGATGGTGGCTTCGATCACGCCGTGCAGATAGTCGGGATCGGTACGGGCAGCGTCCATAGGCGAAAATTCCACATCGTCGCAGAACGACTTTGCCCGTCTTACAGCATCCACGGCCATTTGCAGGACCTGGGCCGGAGTTTTGCGAACCATTTCGATGTGCATCGGCGAGGTGCCGATGAAGGTGTGAATTCTGGGTCTATCTGCATCTTTGAGGGCTTCCCCTGCCCGGTCGATATCTTTGTCAACCGCCCGGGAAAGACCGCAGATCGTCGGGCCTTGAACTTCCTGGGCAATACGCCGGACTGCTTCAAAGTCTTGGTCGGATGAGACGGGGAAGCCGGCTTCGATGATATCTACCTTCAGGCGGGCGAGTTGGTGGGCAATTTCGACTTTTTCTCGTACGATTAGAGATGCGCCGGGGGTTTGTTCGGCATCTCTCAAGGTGGTATCGAAAATAATGACGTGGTCTTTGTCGTCCTGTTGAGCCATTGTGTTACTCCTTGGGGCCGGAGGGTTGGTGATTGGCAGATGGACCCCTCCGGCAAAACGATTCCAACTGCCCGTGCAGATTCCGTTCGCTGTCTTCTTGAAGATCACCAAGGTCGGGATCCATCTGATTCACCTCCTTACTTGAGGAGACAGGAGACAGGAGACAGGAGCACCACCCGTCCACCTCTCCGTATTCTGTTCTTCCCGGGTGGATGGGTGGGGCGGCTCCTGTATTCTGTCTCCTGTATTCTGTCTCCTTCTTTATTTATTTTGGCACCGAATCCCGGAGCAAAGCCACGGTGCCGGTTCGGGCGATTTCTTGAATGCCGAAGATGCTGAGCATCGAGATGATGGCCGTCACTTTGTCCTGATTGCCGGTAACTTCGATGGTCATAGAAAAGGTGCTCACGTCCACAATATTGGAACGGAACACTTCGGCAATCTGGATGATTTCCGAACGGGTCGAAGTGTCGGCCTTGACTTTGATGAGCACCAATTCGCGTTCGATAAATTTGCCCTGGGTTATATCGATCACCCGGATGACATCGATGAGTCGGTTGAGTTGTTTGACGACCTGTTCGAGCACACTGTCATCGCCCCGAACCACAATGGTCATCCGGGAAATGGTGGGGTCTTCGGTTTCGCCCACCGAGAGGCTGTCTATGTTGAATCCCCGACTGGAAAACAGGCCTGAGATTCGACAGAGCACGCCAAAGTGGTTTTCGACCAGGGCGGAAATGGTGTGTTTTTGAGGGGTTGACATGGGGTAATCCTTATCGGTATACAACAACGGTTGCCTTTGAATCGCTCCAGAGGCTCAATCCTTGGTCTGCTTTGATGATAAAAGGGAAGTGACGTGGGAAAGAGCCTGAAAATTAGTTGGCCAGAAGAATAGCCAAAAGAAGGCTCAAAATCAGGGGAAGGGCCAGAAGGCGTACAGCGGCAGAGAGTGCTCGTCCGGGCAAAATACGGGAGGCAGCATGAGAAAGGTCCTGCTCGGCAGGGATCAAAATAAATGTACCCGGTTTTGGTATCATGATTCTTAAGGATGGTAAGAGTTGGTAAGTGCCTAACATCTTAGAGACCAAAAAGATATAAAATCCTATAGCCGACTGTCAAGTAAAATCATCAGAATGAACCCTTGGCGTAGAGGGACAACCGGGGAAATTGAATTTCTCCCGTTAGAGGGAGAGTGAAAAAAAGGGGCCTTCTTTTTGAAAAACACAGTTTTATCTGTTGTTTATCTTGACATTACAGAAACCCGATTGTACCATGCAAATCCCTGGCCCAGAAGCCATATCGCGACAGAGACGGTTCTTGGACCCTCCAATCGGGTGTTTTCATTTTGGGACGCGAAATGGTTGATTATACGGCTGGCCCGAGGTTTAGCATTTCTGGATCCAGTGGCTCAACGGTGTGATAGGATTCCTAATTCAGATAGGGGGTGGCAGGATGGGAGCATTTGATGTTGCCCATATTGCAAATGAAGACTACCTCGAATTCATGTACAAACGCTATCAGGAAGATCGGGCTTCCGTAGACGGGGAGTGGCAGGCCTATTTTGGATCGATGGATATCACCCCGTCCGCTGCATCTTCAACGGGCACGCAGGTTGAAGACGCGTCTAGAACCCAGACCGATCGGGGTGTGATGGCCCTGGTGCATGCGTTTCGAAGCCTTGGGCATATGGTTGCCAATCTGGATCCTCTGGGGTACAAGCGGCCTCCCAATCCGCTGCTGGAGATTTCGGAATACGGATTTTCCGAGGCGGATCTGGATAAAGTGGTAGGAGATGGTGGTTTTTTGGGGTCTGTAGATGGCACGTTGCGGGATTTGCTCGACAAGCTGAAGGCGACCTATTGCAGGTCTCTGGGCGTAGAGTACGTCGAAATTCCGTATAAAAGCCAGCGGGAGTGGTTGCAGCGTCAGATGGAGCCGCACCTGAACCAGCCCCAATGGACGCCTTCGCAAAGCAAGCATATTCTGGATCAATTGATTGCCGCCGAGACATTTGAGCAGTTTTTACACACCAAATATATTGGTCACAAACGGTTTTCAATCGAGGGCGGGGAATCGCTGATCCCGTTGCTGACCACCCTAATAGAGTCGGGGGCGGCGCTCGATGTAGGTGAAATTGTGATGGGGATGGCGCATCGGGGGCGATTGAACGTGCTGGCGCATATGATGAACAAGCCCTACGACATGATTTTGAGCGAGTTTGAAGGGGTTGAACTGGATATCAGCGAGGGGTCGGGAGATGTGAAATACCATATGGGATTCTCGCACGACTATACCACGCTGGAAGGCAAGCAAGTCCACCTGTCTTTAAGCCCCAATCCCAGCCACCTGGAACTGGTGAATCCGGTGATTGAAGGAATTGTGTTTGCCAAGCAAACCCATATTGGAGACATCCAGTGCCAGCACGTCGTGCCGGTTGTGATTCACGGGGATGCTGCATTTACCGGTCAGGGGATTGTGCCCGAAACCATCTGTCTGTCTCACCTGGAAGAGTATGATACGGGCGGGACGGTTCATATTATTGTCAACAATCAGATCGGATTTACGGCCGAGCCCAGGGAAACCCGGTTTACATCGTATCCTTCGGATGTGGCCAAGGTTGTGCAAGTGCCGGTTTTCCATGTCAATGCCGATGATCCGGAAGCGGTGGTACACGCGGCACGTTTGGCCATGACGTATCGGCAGGCGGTGAAGGCGGACGTGATTATCGATTTGTGGTGCTACCGTCGATATGGGCACAATGAGGCGGACGATCCGATGTATACCCAGCCTCTCCGGTCTCAAGAGATTGCCAAACAGCCCACGGTGGCCACCAAATACGCCCAGTATCTGGTGGAACACAATCAGATCACCCAGGAGGAAGTGGACCAGCTACGGGCTGCAAGAAGGGAAAAACTGGATGCGGCTCTGGAGTCGGGCAAGCAGCATCGGGTGCAGGAGGTGATGCCGGCCTTTGGGGGGGTGTGGAAAGGGTTGGGG
>JAPUJS010000568.1 GCA_027296045.1 bacterium
CCGGCGATTTGCTCCACTGCGATGTGGGCGTCCTCTATTTGCGCCTCAACACCGACCACCAGGAACTGGCCTACGTCCTCCGCCCCGGTGAAACAGATGTGCCCGAAGGCCTCAAACAGGGCATGGCACAAGCCAACCGCCTCCAGGATATATTCACCAACGCCTGGGAAACCGGCCTGTCTGGCAACGCCATCCTCGCCCGTGCGCTCAAACATGCCCACAATGCAAACATCAATACCCCCCGTATCTATTCTCACTCCCTCGGCCACTTCCTCCACGAACCCGGTCCCCTCATCGGCCTGCCCTGGGAACAGGAAGCCATTCCGGGTCGAGGCGATGTCACCATGAACCTCAACACCTGCTACACCGTCGAACTCAGCGCCGATCTCCCCGTGCCGGAATGGGACAACCAGATCGTCCGCTTTATGCTCGAACAGGACGCCTGCATCACCGAAACAAGTGTCACCTATATCGACGGTCGTCAGACGACATTTCATCTCATCTAACCCCTTCTATATCCGCGAAAAATCCCACCCTTTACGCTCACCCACCTTCTCCGAAATTCGTCTCAATTCTTCACGCGTCATTTTCAATCACCTCCCGTTTTTCCAAACGCCTTCCAATGCCATACAGCACCACAATCGGCGAAAGCAGCAACCCGGACGTGAGCAGGGCCGCACGAAGCGATAGCCACTTCCCGATGGCACCAACAAACGGTCCCCCGGCAATCTGCCCAAACGCATTCATCTGAGCCCGGACCGAAAACAATGTTGCCCGTATATTCGGGTCCCGAATCTGCCCATTAAACCAGGTATCATACAGAGGATCACAAGATACTTTCAGGATCCCAAATCCCCACAAAAGCATCACGGCCAGCCAGAATCCTTTGGCCAATGCAAAGGCAACCAGAATCATCACCATCAACACCGAAAAAATGATTAACGCATTGGCAATCTGCATAGGTTTTCTCAGATCCACACCCCGCCTGACCAGCTCCACGGCCACAAGATTCAAGCCCTGGTTCACCGCCTGGATCACACCAAACCAGACCACCGGCTCAAAACTGCCCCATTCAGGAAACCCAACATTGTCGATCAAATGCGGTGTCGTCAATCGATCAAACCCCTCACTGGACAATCCAAATACCATCGAAGCCAGAATGAGAACCAGCACCAGGGAATGCTGTTTCATCAACGTCCAGGCCATCCGGATGGTCTCTCCCATCGACTTCCACGCCGTCTGCTCCAATGTTTGCGAGGATCGAAATGGCTTCTCCTGCATAGCCAGCGTCAAAAAAGCTGCAAGCCCGATCATACAGATCCCGGAGATCACAATCGGCAAAGCCAGATCCAACCGCCCCAGCAACACACTGATGGGAATACCCAGCAACCCGCCCAGATTTCCAGCCTGAGAGCCCCGCAAAAACGCCTCGCCCACACGACCCTCTCCCAATTCGTCCGCCACCCATGCCTCTTCGGCCCCACTGCTAAACGTCCACCCCGTCCCCCACAACACCTGCGCCCCAATGACGGCCCAGAACACCGGGAACGATCCTTCCAGTAAAAACCCCAACCCCAACAACACATATCCGATAAGGATCGACAACCGCCGACTTTTTAAATCGGCTACCACCCCGGTCGGCACTTCCAACACAAACGTCGTGATCTCAAGTACGGTGCCCACCAACACCATTTGCAACGGGTCCAGATTCACCACCGTTGCCTGGTAGATAAGATTCACCGTAAAACAGACCATAAAAAACAGCGACGAACAAAACGACATGATCAAGTAAACCGTATATGAATTCACAAATTCTCCCACACACCTGTTATATCTCACACAAAAAAAGCCACAACACCTGATGTGTTGCAGCAAGACGCAGAAATCAAAAAAGCCGTCCCGAAAGGACGGCACCAAAAAATCAAAATGGAAACTCACTCAGGGCGTCTCTTCCCAACACAATAAGGGTCAACCTGTGTAACGGAAGAGACGACATGCGGACACACGCATCCTAATCATGAGATAGGATAGGCAAAACAGACGGAAGCGACCTGCAAAAACATCCGCCCGTTCAGCCAAACAATCACAAATTGGAACACCCAATCCGGTGAACCAATCTTAAAGTCCGCACGCCCTTCCGCAGGGCTGAATCTCTCGACGTCCCGCCAAAACAACCTCCTGTAGTTTGCACACAGCCCTATCGATTGGGCACAGTGCTTTTTTAAATTAACCCAATCCAATAAATCATGTCAACTCTTTATATCACAATTGTGGATGCACCTTGAAAGAGGCAGAGATCGAATTATTCCTCCGCCTCTTCCGAAGCCTTCCGGAGTTTCGGGGCAATAAAGACATTAACGGTTCGGGGGTCTCAAAGTCCGGATCTGGAGCAAAAAGATCCCAGAACCCATCGGGCCACTCGATCCTCTCAAGCGGCTCCAGGATAACCTTATCACCTTCCTTTATAAAGAGATATATACCATTTCATTCAAAAATCAAGGCTTCCTCTATCCGGGTGCCACTACAGAGAAATGTGATCCCCTTTATTGAGCACCATTACAGAGACGCTTGTCTATCCTTGCCACACGCCTTATCTTTCAGTCACCACGCATGTGGAACAAAACAACAAACACCTTCCAAGGAGATGGAATATTAGCAACGCCCACTTAAAAGACCCATCGACAACCCCTTCAACCCTGGTCGAACTCCTCCGCCTGAGAGCGCAGAACAGACCGGAAAAGACCATCTATACCTTTCTGGGAAAAGGGGAAACCGAAACCGCTTCGCTGACCTATGCAGAGCTGGACCGACAGGCCCGTGCAATCGCTACCTCTCTCCAACAACTCGGGGCAAAAGATCAACGGGCGCTCCTGCTCTACCCATCTGGCCTGGAATTCATCTCCGCCTTCTTTGGCTGCCTCTATGCCCGGACCACCGCCGTGCCCGCCTATCCTCCGCGCAACGCCCGTCATATGGACAGAATCGAGACCATCCTATCGGATGCCGATGCTCAAATCATACTGACCACAGGGCCCCTGAAAGAAAAAATTCACGCCTGGCTTGCTTCAAGGATAGACCCAAACAAATTGCACCTGCTGAGCACCGACGATCTGACCGGTGGCATCGAGGAGCCCGAGATTACAGTGGGAGAAAACGACCTGGCCTTTCTGCAATACACATCGGGTTCCACGTCCGCCCCCAAAGGTGTCATGGTCACCCACAAAAATATCATGCACAACGAACGCATGATCTGCGAAGCCTTTGGACAAACCGAGACATCCATTGTCCTAAGCTGGCTCCCGATGTATCACGACATGGGCCTGATTGGCAACATTCTCCAGCCGCTCTATATCGACTCGGGCTGCATCTTGATGGCGCCATCGGCTTTCCTGCAAAAGCCCTTGCGCTGGCTCGCAGCCGTTTCCCACTATCGAGCCGAAATCACAGGTGGCCCCGATTTTGCCTATGAACTGTGCGTAAATACCATCTCCCCCGAACAACGCGCAAAGCTGGATCTGAGCTGCCTGAAGATAGCCTACAACGGCTCGGAGCCAATCCGTGCCGAGGGGATGGAACGCTTTATCGAAGCCTTTACGCCCTGTGGCCTACAACCCGAAGCCCTCTACCCGTGCTACGGACTGGCCGAAGCCACGCTGCTGGTCACCAGCAGCAAGCAAAACACGCCGCCCGTGACAAAGCGCTTTGCCAATGCCGATCTGGAGCAAGGTCGGGCAATCGAAATCGATACAGATACGGACAACACCAAACAACTGGTGGGCTGTGGTCGCACAAGAGGAAACACGCAGATCCTTATCGTCGATCCTCAAACCTGCAGGCCCTGTCACAACAACGAAATCGGCGAAATCTGGATCTCCGGACCCAGTGTCGCCCAGGGCTACTGGCGTCGCCCCGAAGAAACCGAACACGCCTTCCGCGCTCTCCTGGCCGATACCGACGAAGGTCCCTTCCTGCGCACCGGTGACTTGGGCTTTAGTTGCGATGGAGAACTCTTCATCACGGGCCGCCTCAAAGATCTGATCATCATTCGAGGCCGCAACCATTATCCCCAGGACATCGAGCGCACTGTCGTACAAAGCCACCCAAGCTTCCGAGCACATAGCACAGCGGCCTTTTCGATAGAAAACAACGGCCGGGAGGGCCTGGTCGTTGTCCAAGAGGTCGAACGCAGCGCCATGCGCGCCCTCAACGCCGAAGAACTGGCACAAATAACACGTCGAACCTTAGCCGAAACGCACGAAGTAGGACTGCACGCCCTGATCCTGCTCAAACCCGGCAGTCTGCCCAAAACCTCCAGCGGCAAGATCCAGCGTCTGGCCTGCAGACGGGCCTACCTAAATGGCAAGCTGGACGAAATCGCAAGCTGGTCGGCCCCTCCAGACCAGAACGAGATCGTTTTGGAAAGCGAAGTACGAACGGTCGAAACAGTCGAAGATATCAAACGCGTCTTGCAAGAAGAAACCGCCCACATGCTATCCACCTCTCCCGACGACATCCCCCTGTCCGAAAATATCGATCACCTCGGCCTGGATTCCTTGCAGACATTTCGCTTACTAACGACCGTCGAAAATGTCCTTCAAATCGATATTTCCGACCAAACGCTGTTCTCCGAACACACGTTATCCCAACTCGCCCACGAACTCTTCGCGAAAATCGGTCAGGATACCAGCACAACAGAAGACGCGCTAAAAAATCCAAACAATATTCAAAACAACCTCAGCCAGAGGTTGCTGAAAAAAACCGCCGACCGATTGATACACCTCATAGCGCGTCCCCAAATTGAAGGACTGGAGCACATCCCTCCTTCCGGTCCACTGATCATCGCCGCCAACCACCAGAACATTCTGGACGCCCTGTTGTTCTACGGTATCTTTCCCCGCCCGGTCTCCTTTCTCGTGGTAGAACACTGGCAAAGAGTACCGTTCATAAGCTGGTTCTTAAAACAAGCAGGCGATGCCATCTACATCGACCGCGACCGCTCGGACAGCAAGGCTCTAAAACAAGCGCTCAACGTGCTGCGTTCGGGCCAGACACTTCTCGCCGCTCCCGAAGGAACCGTCAGCCACACCGGAGGCCTGATTCAGGGCCACAACGGACTCCCTTTCCTGGCCGCAACAGCACCGGCACCCATCCTGCCCCTTGTCGCATACGGACACGAACGTCTCTCGGTGCACTGGAGAAAAGCACGGCGTGCGCCCATTCAAATAAAGATCGGCGCACCCATCAGACTGCCATCGGGTCCGTGCGGACCCGAACAACTGAACACCTACACCGACTACCTGATGGCAACTCTGGCACGACTCCTGCCTCCTGAATACCGAGGAGTTTATGCCGAAAGCGCCCGTGAGGAAAACTTCCGCCGGCTCGAAAAGAGCATATTCGCTGGAGCAGCTGCGACCCAATTATCCACATCATTTCGGCACGCAAAACAACCAGAAACGAGCAAAAATTCTATCCAGGAATAAGACGATGAAATCGGATAGCATAGACGCCCTTCCTATTTGCCCGCCTGCCAGCATGTGGCGGCCTGATTCAACCGTTGCAAAAATTCGATCAGCATCGCCCGGTGCTCCACCGGAAACTGCTCCAGAATCGCCTTCTCGGATCGCATCACATTATTCCAGCATGTCTCAAAAACTGCCTGCCCTTCCCCGGTCAATCCCACACGTCGCACACGCCGATCCTTTGCGTCTTCCTCTCGATGCACATACCCCTTCTTCACCAGCCCCTCCACCACCCGTGTAACCGTACTGGACAGGGACTCTCACAAGCATTATATTTCCCAGAACATACACCCATTCGTCCCCTTGTTTCGCGCCCGGATCTCCATCTTTGACCACCGCCCGGAATACATCTACTTTGGCCTCATCATGGGCATCTCCGCCAGCCTGCCCACCTGCATTCATCTCTACATGTTTTTCCGATCCGGCTGGAACAGCCTGGTCCCCGAAAGGAATTAACCCGATGTCCAACCCCACCCAATCCATCCAAATCGACGACATCACCCTCCACCTCGGCCGACCCGTCGAAACCAACCAGGAATGGATCGGCCAGACCGATGTCCTCCGCCAACTCCTGGCCTGCTGGCTGGTCGTCCACGAAGCCGACCTGCCCCTTTCCCCCCGTCTGGTCGGTCCTCCCGGCATCGGCAAAACCACCCTGGCAATCGCCGCGGCAAAAGAACGCCAACAATCGCTCTTCATCTACCAGTGCACCAGCGACACCCGCCCCGAAGACCTCCTGATCACCCCGGTCCTGGCCGAGTCGGGCAAAATTGCCTACCACGCCTCGCCCCTGGTCACCGCCATGCTCACCGGCGGCATCTGCCTCCTGGATGAAGGCAACCGGATGAACGAGAGAAGCTGGGCATCGCTCGCCCCCTTATTGGACTACCGGCGCTATGTCGAATCCATCGTGGCCGGCATCACCATTCCGGCCCACAAAGACTTCCGCTGCTGCGTGACCATGAACGATGACGAGTCCACCTACGAAATCCCCGACTACATCCTCTCCCGCCTCCAACCCACCCTGGCTATCAGCTTTCCCAACCGCCAGGACGAAATGGCCATCCTGCGCTACCACCTGCCCTTTGCCAACGATGAGATGCTCGCCCTCACCATCGACTTCCTCCAGCAGGCCCACGATCTCAACCTGAAATTTTCTCCCCGAGACGGCATCCACATCCTCCAATATGCGCTCAAGCGTCTGGCCCAGGACCCCGATCATCCCCTCTCGCAAGATGCCGCCTGGGCCGAATCTCTGGAACGGGTGTTGGGCGAAGAAGCCCGCGACCTCGAGCGCCTGGCCGAACAGCGTCAGCGGGCCCTCGGCAGCGAAATTCCCGGCCTGACACTGGGTGATTTCTTTTTCACTGGAGACGACCCCCTCAATCCCGACGCCGACGACGAAAGGTAAACCGTGCCGCAATCCGTCTTCGATCTCAGCCCCAAGATTACCCTTCTGCCCGTCCTCCACGGCAGCGGCGACTTTGCCCTGGAAATTCGCAAACGCCTTCTATCACAGCCCTACGACTGCCTGGCCGTGCCCTTACCGCCTGCCTTCGAAGACGGTGTCGAAGAGGCCATTGATCACCTCCCCATCATCACCCTGGTCGCCCAGCGTGAAGGCAGCCTGTCGGAAGATCCCGTGGCCTACACCGGCGTTCCCATCGACCCGTGCCAGCCCGTCATCGCCGCCATCCGAGCCGCCATCGCAAACAACATCCCTCGTGCCTACATCGACCTCGAAGTGGCAAACTTCGAACCCCGAAGCGACATCCTGCCCGACCCCTACGCCCTCAAAGAAGTCCCCCTCGAACAGTTCGCCGCCGCCCTGCTGACCGCCCTTCCCAAACCCGATCCCGAAGGCCAGCAAACCGCCCGCATCACCTATATGGCCTACCAGCTCCACCTCCTCGAACTCGACTGTGAACGCATCTGCTGCTTGTGTGCGGTTTCCGACTGGCCCTGGATCCGCCAGGCCTACCAGAACCGGATGCCCTATCCCCGTCCCGATGCCCCGGTCTGGCCGCCCGACACCTTCCGTGTTTCATCCAATACCCTCTTTTTTATTTTGGGCGAACTCCCTTTCCTCACCCACCTCTACGAACACCGCCGGGCCGAACTCCTGCCCGACCAGACCCTGGCCATCGACGGCGTCAAAGCCCTTCTCCTCGAAGCCAGAAATGCCTGGATCCAAAAACACGATCTGACACACCACTGGCTCACCCCCCAGGTCCTCTCGCTCTTTCTCAAATATGTTCGCAACCTCAGTTTGATGGACCGCCGCCTCACGCCCGACCTCTACACCCTGGCGCTGGCCGCCAAACAAATAGGCGACGACGACTTTGCCGTCACCCTCATCGAAACCTCCCGCGACTACCCGGCCCAACGCATCCCGTCCGATCTACCCGAAATCCCTATCTCCCTCGACCTGGCCGAATTCCCCACCGGCGAAGCCCCCTTAAAAAACAGACTCCTGGGCACCGAACGCGTCTGGCGAACCCTGCCCCTCCAGCCCGCACCACCACCCGAGAAAAAACAATCCTGGAAAATGCAGTGGAACCCCTACAAACAGTGCTCCTATCCCCCCGAAGACGACAAAATCGAATCCTTCAACACCCATGTACGCGAACAGGCCAAACTCCTGATGGGCGAAGATCTCGCCCGCACCGAAAAATTTACCTCATCCCTTAAAGACGGCCTCGACATCCGCGAAACCCTTCGCAACTGGCACACCGGCGACCTCTATGTCAAAGAAATTCCCCCTTCTCGCGGCAGCCTCGAAATCGTGGTCTTCCTTTTCGAAAGCCCTGCCGATCCCGACAAATATCCCTGGCGCACCACCTGGTATGCCGAACACGAAGAAGAGTCTACCCTCTGCTTCTATGCCACCAATTTTTCCGACAACTTCATCGGCCCCGGCATCGGCCAGGCCGTTTACGGCGGCTGCTCCCTCCTTTTCCCGCCCCGCACCATTCCCGATATCTGGCAGGACCCGCGCTTAGACTTCGCCCAAACCCTCGAAGAACGCCTCCTGTCCGCCGCCCTCTTTCACTCCCGCGAAAAATGTGTCGTCCTCGTCGCACCCCATCCTCCACTGAACCGATGGCGTCGGATTGCAAAACGCTACAAAAAACGGATCCTCTACATCCCAATCAAACGCTTCTCTCTCCAAACTCTCGACCGCCTCCGCCACTTCCACGTGCTCAACGGCCAGGAAGTGCGCTCCTATGCGGCAAAATATATTCGGGATTTCCGGTAACAATTCTGAATCTTTGGAAATTTGGCCCTGTGGTAGACCCTGACAATGGTATTCCGGGTACAATCGGCGCAGAATCCTGGCGCCAGGTGGGCTTCGAGAAAACCGCTGTTGAAGGACGGCGTCGGGAAAGCCCGACAACGATTGACAGATAACAAAAACATCCCCACAAAATAAACCCTTCGGTGGGGATGTTTGCCTCCACGACGTACCGCCTTCTTATACCCATTTCAGATCTAATTGCCGTGCTTATCAATTTTCTTTGCGCAGGGAAAATAATTTTAAATTTATAAATATAATATAAATATTATTTTATATAAAAAAATAATGATAAATATTCAATGTATTAATAAGTATTACTTTATATCTATAACACAAAATCAAGTAGCCCTTTTCTTAATATCGAGATTTCCAAGCGGTCAAACGGCAGGATAAGGGATCTCACACCTGTTTCTACTGAAAACACCCTTCAGAACGGAATCTTTATGTTTTTATTGCCTCTACACGAAACACTGCGCCATTTCATTTCTATTAGCAATTCTACCCTAAAAGTCTGGATAGAAGTCTGGATAGAATCTGATAGAAAGCATAGACCAATTGATACCCTCTGGACCTAAATTTGCTAGTTCTTGTTGGCAAACAGGATCTTCAAATTGTGCAAGAATATGTTGGGTGACTCTCTGCTCAATGGAGAAGAAGAGGTCCATTATGTGCGCTCTTAAGGAAGACGTTAGAATTGGATGACGTTTATATAATAAGAAAGCGCCCCGGTATAGGCAAGGTTTGGACGGTTTGGACACAGGGACGCTTTTTGTAAACAGAGTAACTTAATAACCTACTATCGATTGATAAGAAAACACTTGCACCAATTCAAAGAAAATCGTATAGAAGTCTTCATCACCATTGGATCCAAAGAAGAAATGCTGCCAAACCAGCTGACCCGACGATAGTCTGTCAGCCATCCCCAAAAGACAACCGCCTTGAGTCCCATCACCGAAAAACTAGCTCTGATCCGCAACACCCCTCTCTCCGACCACTGGGAAGACACACAACAATCCTTTCCCCAAACACCGCTTCCCTTTCTCCAACCCCAAGCCATCGCCAAGACCGGTGCCCTGGCCAGTCTTCCGCCCGAAGCCATCGCCTTCGCCCAGGAAGCCGCTTCCATCATCGCCTCCGACCCCGATCTGACCCGCCTGGCCTGGCATGCCCACCACGTCCTTTTCATCGGCAAAACCTGCCCCAGATCCGATGTCCGGGATTGGCCCCTGCTTACGCCTTTGCTGGGCAACCATGGGGGCACCTTCTACCTGCTTGTCATCCTCTCCGGCCTGCCCCGGATCCGCGAGATTCACCAATCTCTGAACGTTCCCGAAGACATCGCCCGAGACACCTACTCAGACACCTGCGTCTGGGCCAGGCAATACCACAATATCGGCGTCACCCGGGACGGACGGTTCTTCCATCCCGGCTCTCCCGGTGCCTGGGGCCTCGACACCCGCTATATGCCCTGGATCTTGAATCACCTCTACAACGACCTCTACCGCGTGGGCCGCCTGCAATACAAAACAGGCCCTTTCCGTCAGTCCCTCCGAGCCTACTACAATCGCAAATCCGGCCACCACTGCCTCCTGGCCGAATCCGGCCTCCGCTTTCGAGCCGACGGTTGCTTCGATGGTGCAGGCGGCATCGTAGATCCCGACGGTGCCTGGATGACCGAGCTGGTAGAAACACCCCAAAGCGTTAGTGGAAATGTCATTCATCCATCTGGAAAAGCCCGGCGCACCCGGCGCACACTCCCCCTCGACACCTGGGAACGCGTGCTCACCCAGGGCGATCCCATTCTCGAAATCCACATCCCCGAAGACGGCCGCATGGGCTTTGATGACTGTGGGGAATCCCTCCGTCAGGTCATCGACTTTTTTTCAACCACGTTTCCCGACCGCCCCTTCAAAGCCATCTGTTGTACCTCCTGGTTCCTGGATCCCACTTACCAGACATTGCTTTCCGAGCTCTCCAACATCGCCCGTTTCCAACGCGAATGTTATCTCTTCCCGCTCCATTCCACAGGCGGCCGCAGCGGCATCGAGCGCATCTTTTATCAATACGCCCACGATTTATCGACCGCACCCCGAGACACCAGCATGCGTCGGGCGGTCCTGGATCACCTCGAAGGCGACGGTGTCCTCGTCAGTGGCGGGTGCCTCCTCTTCCCCGACAATTTGAACTGGGGCACCCAGACCTATCTAAATCAATTTCAAAACTAAAAGCTGTCTTATAGCATCCAAGGCCTGGACACGCTTGTAAACGCGCCCTTCAGGACACTACTTTCTGGCCCAGAGCATGGTTGCACGACTTCCCATTCCGGAGGATCTTCGATGAAAATCAAAACCATCCGCACCGTGAACGTCACCTTTCCGCCCACCCAGCCCAAAACCAAACCCCGCCGAACAAGCTGGCGTCAGACTGCGCCCATCGGGTTGCCCATGAATCGCTACTTCCCCACCACCGTGCCCTCCAAAACCCCGGGCATCGGCGGCAAACGCGTCTGGGTCCAGGTCATTGCCGAAGACGGCACCTGGGGATTGGGCAGCACCGGCTTTGGGGAACCCGTTGCCGCCCTCGTCGATTACAACTACGCCCCCCTCCTCGAAGGCCGCGACTGCTTTGCCACCGAACTGCTCAACGACATGATGTGGCGCTATTCCAAACGTCACGGCACCCTCGGCATCTCCACCTTTGCACAAAGCGCCATCGACCTGGCCCTGTGGGACCTCAAAGGCAAGCTCTTCGGCCAGCCCGTCTACCGCCTCCTGGGCGGCCCCTGTCGCGACAAAATCCTCTGCTACGCCACCGGCGACGACCTGGACTGGTCTCAGGAACTCGGCTTCAAAGCCTTCAAAGTCACCAACCCCGTCCACTACGATCAGGGCATCGAGGGCATCGACATCATTGAAGAAAAAATCGCCTGGGCCCGCGAAACCGTCGGCAAAAGCACCGAACTCATGTTCAACCCCGTGATGGCCTACGATGTAGAATTCACGATCCGCCTGGCCGAACGCCTCCGCCCCTACAACCTCCGCTGGCTCGAAGAGCCCCTCTATCCCGAAGACCTGGAAGGCCACATCCAGATCCGCAAAGCCATCACCTGGATCCCGCTCGCCACCGGCGAAGACCACCACACCCGCATCCCCTTTCGCCAGCTCGTTGAAAACCGCTGCGTCGACTACGTCCAGCCCGACCTGCACTGGTGCGGCGGCATGACCGAAGCCATCCGGATCTACTACATCGCCGAAGCCGCCGGCATCAAAACCTGTCCCCACGGCGGGGCCGGATCCGCCTACGGCCAGCACTTCCTCGCCGCCTTCCCCGAAATCCCCTACGGCGAATACGGCGTCAGCACCCCTGTCGGCGTCCCCCTGGAAGAATGCGTCCGCATCCCCGGCGTGCCCGTTCCCAAAGACGGCTACGTCACCCCGTCCGACGCGCCTGGCTTTGGTATGGAAATCCAAGAGGAATGGATCTCCCCCTGGGATCACACACAAACCGGAGGGGAACAGGTGGCCGTGTTGTAGGAGATCATATAAAAAATAGAATGGACCAGAAGCGTGATGACGAGCTTCGACCCGAGTATAACTTCGATCACCTGTCGGTTAGGCGTAAATATGCAAAATAGTTTCGAGAAATTGTAGTCACACAAAAGGGCGAACCTCGTGTTCGTCCCTTTGTGTTCCGATCCTATCAACCGTCCCGAATGCAATCGGTTGACAGATCCATTATCATGCCCTTTATTGCCTGCACAAACTCGCTTGGTCCCCCTTTAAAAGGTACAATCCAATGGCCGAAAAACTGCCCAACAATGGCGATCCCGAAAACGAACACTTTGATAAGGGCCCCGACATCGGAGAAGCCGTTCCTGAATTCACGTTGCCCAACCAGTGGAACGAACCCGTCGTCTACAGCCCCGATGGCACACACCAGGCCCTCATCCTGTTTCACCGCAGCGCCGACTGGTGAGGCTTTTGCAAAACCCAGCTCGTGGAGCTGCAGGACAGCCTGGATCACTTTGAAAAAAATCGGATTCGACCCTATGCCATCAGCTACGACCCGGTGGACGTCCTCGCCAGGTTTGCCCAAAAACACGACATCACCTACCCGCTTCTGGCCGATACGAACAGTGCTGTGATTCGCCGCTTCGGCATCTTCAACACCCTCGCCCCCGAAGGCCATCGCTGGTACGGCGTCCCCTTCCCCGGCACCTATATGGTTGACGAACAGGGCCGCGTCACCGACCGATCCTTCTACGCCAATCACGGCGTTCGAGACTCCATCCCCCGGATGCTCCAGGAAAGCTTTCACATCGACCCGGAACGCGGCCCGGTTCAAACCCTCGAAACCGAACACATCAAAGCCACTGCCTCGCTCTCGTCAGGTACTGTTCGCAGGGGCCAGGTCCACACACTGAGCCTGGAACTCGAACTCAAACCGGGCCTCCACATCTACGGGCAGCCGCTACCTGAAGGCTACATCCCCACTACGCTCACCTTCGAAGCCATCGAAGACGTGCGCTTCGGCGAGGTCCAATATCCCGAGCCCGCCTCCCTCCACCTAAAAGCGCTCAACGAAACACTCCCGGTTTACGAAGGCCGCGTTCCGCTCAAAACCACCCTCCAGAACCGCCGCCGCGACGACTTCACCGTCCGCGCCCGACTGGACTACCAGGCCTGTGACGATCGAACGTGTTATCCGCCCGCCGATCTCACCTTTGAACTGCCGCTGACCTATCTGGACAACGCATAAAAATAAGCGTGCTGGGTGCTGAGTGCCGGGTGTTGAAAATCTAAAACCCAGCACCCGGCACGCGGCACCCTCTTTAAGGAGACTTTTCATGCCCGACTACACTGGAAGCAACGTCTACACCCGCATTGGCGCACGCCCCACCATAAACGCCGCCGGCAATATCACCCTCTGGGGTGGCTCCACGCCCTCTCCCGTTGTCCAGGAGGCCATGGACGAAGCCAGCATGTGCTTTGTCGAAATGGCGGAACTCTTCGAAAAATCGGGCGAACACATCGCCGACCTCCTCGACGTCGAAGCCGCCTATGTCACCTCGGGCTGCTATGCCGCCCTGGTCCTTTCAACCGCCGCCTGTATCACCGGAAACGACTCTGAAAAACGGGCTCAGCTGCCCGACACAGAAGGTCTGCCCTCTCAGGTCCTGATCCAGAAAAAACAACGCTACGGTTACGACCGCAGCTACACCGTTCCCGGCTCCAGTCTCATCGAAGTCGGCGACGACAACGGCACCACCCCCGAACAACTCGAGGAAGCCATCGGCCCCGAAACCGCCGCCGTGGCCTTCCTCATTCGCCCCAACCCGGACCCTGACCTGGTCCCCATCGAACAGGTTGTCGAAATCGCCCACAAGCACGACGTCCCCGTCATCGCAGATGCCGCCGCCCAGATCTATCCCCTCGACTACCTGCGCGGCAATGCCCAGTGCGCCGACCTGGTCTGTTTTGGCGGCAAATACATGCACGCCCCACATTCCACCGGCTTCCTCTGTGGGAAAAAAGAACTCGTCGACGCCGCCCGCGAACACGGCCTGGCCGGCCCTCGACCCCTGGGCCGCGGCATGAAAATCGACCGCCAGGAAATCATCGGCCTGGTCGCCGCCCTCGACCACTGGGCGTCCATGGACCACGACGCACGCCTGGACGGCTATCGAAAAATCTACGCCACGGTTCAAAAAGCCCTGGAAAACACCTCCGCCGTCCAGGAAACCGAAATCGTCACCACCGACGGCTACTGGGTCCTCGACCTGCACGTCGTCCTCGATCCCGATGGCAAAGACGCCAAACAAATCGCCGAAGACCTGGGAAACGGAACCCCCCGCATCCGCATCAACACCCAGCGCAAAAACACCCTCGTCATCCGCGCCAATAACCTGGGCGAAGGCGACGAACACATTGTCGCCGAAAAAATCCAAAATGCCCTTGACAGTTAAAAAAGAGAACCGGTAACCATGTCCCAAGACCATGTCTTCCACCGCTCCCGCAAAGACCAGTGGCAACACATCTCCCACGGCGAAGGCGTCTACCTCTACGACACCGACGGCAACCGCTACCTCGACGCCTGCGCCGGCGTCCATGTCGTTTCCATCGGCCACGGCGTGCCCGAAATCGCCGACGCCATGCGCGATCAGGCATCCAAAGTCGGTTTTACTTACTCCCGCTTTCTCACCCAACCACAGATTGACCTGGCCGACAAAATCACTGCCATTACCCCCGGCGACCTCTCCCGCGTTTTCTTCATCTCCAGCGGTTCCGAAGCCACCGAATCGGCCCTCAAAATCGCCCGCAAATACCACCTGGAAACCGGCAATCCTAAAAAATACAAAATCATCTCCCGCTGGCAGGCCTGGCACGGCAACACCATTGGCGCCCTCTCCATGTCGGGCCGAACGGCCTGGCGAGAAGACTACATCCCCTACCTCCGGGACTTCCCCCACATCCCTCCCCCCTACTGCTACCGCTGCCCCTAC
>JAPUJS010000569.1 GCA_027296045.1 bacterium
ACGTCAATTTCGCCGTAGTTTTGATAGACCGAGCCGGGGCCCCGTCCGGTGGGCCGAAGGACCACACAGGAACGGTGGTGTGTGGCGGCAATACCGGCGATCTGTTCGGTGAGGGAGACGGCACCGGGCAAATTGCTGATGGCCCCAGGGCTGACTTCGAGGATGAGAGGCTTGGGCGTGTCCGACGTGTCTGTGGCGCATACGGCACAGGGGTGGAGTTTGCCGTCGACGTCGGAACGAAAGTATTGGAGCTGACCGATGGGGTTCATGAGGAAGACCTTTTAGGATTGGCTTCAGATTCACGCGGAAGTCTACGGTCATCCATCGATAATGCGCTTGCCCGCCAGCCAGTCTAACACTTCCACACAGCGCGGTCTGTTTTTATTTCGTGTCCTCAAGTCGTTCAGGTAGGCTTCCCATTCTTTCTGCTTCTTAATGCGTTTGAGCGTGTCCCGGACGTGGCGCAAATAGCCGCCGGCTTCCTGGTAGCCGGAGACCTGAACGCGGGCGATGGCCGATTCGGCCTTCGTTTTCCAGATTTCAATGGCGCGTTCGGGAAATTTCCGTTTGATGGCTTCGGCAACCGAGAGCAGAGATGTAGAGAAATGGTAGTATTGGCCGTCAGATTTGGAGGCTTCCAGGTCGAACCATTTCAGGACGTCGGCCGGTTCTTTCTCGGCAATGGCGATTTGGATCAACGCCGAAGTCATGGGTGCATCCTGGGTCCAGCGCGGACTTTCAGGCCGAAATCCGGTTTCGGGCAAGGGCCATTTGCGGGCGGGCTCTTCTTTGCGCCTTCTGCCCTTTGTTCGGGGCAGGTGCCCCGTTTCCAGGTAGTAGCGGGCCCAGGGTTCGACCACGGTGCCCACCCGGGCTTTCCGGGCGGCCTTGCAGAGCTCCCCAAAGGTTTCCAGGGAGGGTTGTGTAAAAAAATCGTCCGCTAGAAAAGCCACGGCCCGCAGGTGGTCGCCGGTTTTTTCGCTGACGGTGCGCAGCCGGTCTCTGAGTTGTGAGCCAGTGCCTTGGTGATGGACATCTGTATTTTTGATCCCTTTCTGGCACCAGCGTTCGGCTTCTTCGAAGCGTTTCTGGGCAATTAGACGATCGACGAGGCGGACGTAGCTGCCGGTGACTTCCGCCTCCCGTTCACAAAGTGGAACGATCTCGTCCTTGCGTCCGGCATTTTCGAGGGCGCCGATGAGCCAGTTGCTCAGCCGGTCCCTCTGGTATGTGTACGAGAAGCCGTCCGTGTCTTCATCTGAGCCCGTCTGGTCCAGCCGTTTCTGAAGTTCGTCGGCCAGTTCGCCCCAGTCCGATTTTTTGCGCCGACCTTTCCAGAATGTCTCCAGTCCGGAGGAGCAGAGATCGTATTCATCGGCCATTTCCATGTCGATGGCCCATTTTAACTGTTCGGTCGAAGAGAGGGAGGACAGCGTCAGGGCCTGGAAGATGATCTGGATGCACGATTCGAGATCGTAACCCACCTCCCCGTCGTGATCGTAGGTTTCAATGGCGAATTGTGCGGCTCCCATTAACTCTTGGCCCAGGTGAATGATTTCATCGGCATGGCCGGCCTGAAGGAGTGCCTGGAGGTGTTCTTCCAGGCGGGTGAAATTGGGGGACGCATACCCACGGCCGTATTCGTCCCAATCGGGTTGTTCGATGGTTGAGATTTCCTCTCTGACGGCTTTGACCATGTTCCGGACGTTGCCGGTTCGAACATCCCGGCGGTCCTCCAGGAATTCTCTGACATCGGGGTATGTATCTGTCAGTTCACCGATGAGTTCTACAAGCTCTGCCTTGGTGTGTTTTTCAAAGTAGTCCGAGAGGGGCACGGCTTTCCGCTGTTGTTTGATCGTGCGTGCTTTGACCTGTTCCAGGTCTTCCTCCCAGTCTTCATCCTCTTCCCATTCGTCTTCGTCCTCCCATTCCTCATCCTCGTCTTCCCAGTCTTCTATCTTTTTGAGTTGATCCAGGCGGGGATCCTCTTTCGAGATGTGAGGCACATCGTCCTTGTTTTTTAAGCACTCCAGATATTCCAGTGCAACGGCAACCGCATGTTTGCACTGGGCCCAATACGGACAGGTGCACTTCGAGGTCAGTTCCCCGTCCTGGATTTCGACCTGCGTAATATAGCGCTCGGTGCCTATCACCCAGGCGATCAACTTTCCTTCCGGCGTGATCCCGAGGTTGTCCACCCGGCCGCCCCACTGGTAGGTGCGTCCTCTCCCGACGATTGTTGACCCTGCCCAGCTTTCCAGGTTTTCCCAGGTCAGGTCCGCAAAAGGGTCTTTTCTGCGCTTTTTCGACGTACGTTTAGATTTTTCCGCAGGCATTTTATCGCTCCAGGTCTGGGGGGTAGTCGGAAGCTCTGTGCAATATATCGGTCGATCTAAAAAAGGCAAGGGAAACTGAAATGGTTGGAGACTTGACACATTTAAGATAGAAGGTTAGATTGCGCACTTCAGATTTTTTGAACCCAACAAAGGAGTGGACAATGGCAGAACCCTCTTTGCGAGAAATTCTGGATTTTGCAGCAGAAGCGGCCTGGCAGGCAGGCCGAATTACACTTCAGTATTTTCAGACCGGTGTGGCGGTGGAAGAAAAGGCCGACGCATCGCCGGTGACGGTGGCCGATAAGGGAGCAGAGGATAAGCTACGGGAGATGATCGAGGCAAAATTCCCAGAAGATGGAATTTTGGGTGAAGAACACGGCGAAAAACAGGGGTCGACGGGCAGGCGGTGGATTGTGGATCCGATAGATGGGACCAAATCTTTTATACATGGGGTGCCGTTTTACGGCGTTCTGGTGGGGGTAGAGATTGACGATGTTCCGACAGTGGGAGTGGTGAATTTCCCGGCGTTAAACGAGATGCTGTGTGCAGCAAAAGGGCTGGGGTGCACGTGGAATGGGAGGCGAGCCCGGGTGTCTGATGTGTCGGACCTGAAGGACGCGACGGTACTGTTTACCGATCCGGACAACTGGTATGGCAAGGATGAGCCCGCCAAAAGGATACGCGATCAAGCCAAATTGGTGCGTGGGTGGAGTGATTGCTATGGATATGCGCTGGTGGCGACGGGCCGGGCAGAAGTGATGCTGGATCCGAAGATGAATGTTTGGGACTGCGCAGCTCTGGCACCGATAATGGAAGAAACGGGCGGGACGTTCACGGATTGGAAGGGGAAGGCGACGATTTGGGCAGAGGAAGCTGTGGGGACAAATGGCGTGCTGTTTGAGCGGGTGATGGAGGTGATTCGATAGCGCAGATTTTGGACTCCCAAATGTTTAGGGCGGAGTCGGGAAAAGAGAGGATCGGCGGGATTCAACTTTTCCAGGGGTCAAGCAGAGGCACACCTGTAACTTCAACGTGGGTTGTATTTCGGGTAACAAATGTTAAACCATGGGCCTGAGCCGTTGTGACGAGCAGGCCGTCCAGCACTGGAACCGGTCGGCCGGTTTTTTCGGCTGAAGCAGAAAGGTCTCCCCATTTTTGTGCCACTTCCTGGTCGATGTTCAATATTCGGCCTGTGAATCGCCGGGTCAGATCCTGAGCCACCCACTCCTGAAGTTGACGGCGCTTTCGGCTGTCGGGCAATTTGCCGATGCCTTTTTGCAACTCGCCAATGGTGATCACGCTGAGATACAGTGAGAATTCATCCTGTTGTTTGAGCCATTGAACCAGATGTGTAGAGGGTCGTTTTTTGGTGAGTTCTGAAATAACGCAGGTGTCCAGGAGGTATTTCACAGCGCGATCTCCCGACCGTAATCATCCGGACGCGTCAGGTCCAGGTTAGCACTTGAGAGAGGCGATTTTTGAAAAAAAGACAGCAGGGAGCCTCGGGTGGCTGTCAGTTTTTGAAAGTCTTCGATGGAGACGATAACGACGGTTTCTTTGCCCCGTCGCGTGATGGTTTGCGGGCCTTCTTTGAGGGCGTGTTCGACGACTTCGCTCAATCGATTTTTGGCGTCCTGTAATGCCCAGATGGATTTCATGGTGTCCTCCTTTGAACTGGCTAGACTGTCTAGCTGATAATATATGCTGATCCATAACGTTCGTCAAGGGAGATGGTTGACTTCCCAGGAGATGATCTACCTATTAGGTTGACAACCGTTATCTTTTTATGATTTGACACTTCGGGCTCAGGAAGCTGTTAAGAAATCGCCGTTGAGCACTCGTGAACTCATACGCCGGCTCGGGACTTCCCCGGCTCAGTACTATCGCCTGCTCGATCAGACTAACTATAGGAAATCCATCCGACAGTTGATTACATTGCTTCATATTGTGAACTGTGAAGTCGAGATTATTTTGAAGGGGCCAGGGGCACAGGTTGGGCAGGATACGAGTTCTATCCGTGCCCCGGAACTGTCTGAAGTCTCATAGATCACAGG
>JAPUJS010000057.1 GCA_027296045.1 bacterium
ACCAGCCTGATAGTCGGCCTCAACACCGAAGAGCAGGTCGATCAGGTCCTGGATGCTGCCGATGGCAAATACCCAGATCGTCGGGCTTTTGACAAAGCACTCGAGCTATTCAGCCACCACGGCCTTGTTGGGAGTTAACCCATGAAAAACTACCCGATTGCCTTTGTCGGCTGCGGCAATGTCTCCAGGATGCACTTCTCCGGTTATCTTGCCCATCCCGAGCGCGTCACCATCACAGGAGGCTGCGATCCCTCTACCGAACGCCAGGAACATGTCACCCAGCAATATGGCATATCCAAAACCTTTTCAACCCTGGAAGAACTGGTTGCCCAAGCAGACTGGGAAGTGGCGATTGTCTGCACCCCCACACCGATTCGGGCGCCGCTCATTGCACAGCTTTCTTCGGCCGGGAAACATATCTTTGTGGAAAAGCCCATGGCAGACACGCTCGATGAAGCCAAAAACATGGTAGATCTCTGCGAGCAAGCAGGCGTCTCTCTCGCAGTAGATCAAAACTTCCGGTATTTCTATCCTTTTTCCATCGCTCGAGACCTGATCCAGGAAGGTGCGCTTGGAAATATCCTCAGCATCACCCACCGGAATCTCACCTTCCGACAAGACTCGGGTTGGCGGACCCAATGTGCTCGCCACGCACTTTCTGTGATGGGTGTTCATTGGCTGGACGGCTTCCGCTGGATCCTGGGAAAAGAAGCGGCAACCATGTTCTGCCAGACCACCAGTTCACCAGCAATCGATTGCGTTGGCGACACCGATGCCACCGTCCTGATCACCTTTCCGGGCGGGACAACCGTTTCTTATGAACAGAGCTTTTCCTCGCAGGTCCGGCAAACCGATACGGTCATCATCGGCGAAGAAGGCACCCTATTTCTGGACCATGAACACGTCATCTTATACACCAAAATATCTGGACAAACCCCTGCTCGGCAATGGGATATACCCAAAGAAAACACCCGCAAACCTGAAGCAACCTATCAAGCCCTGGACCAATTCCTCACGGCTCTGGAGCAGGGTCATGAACCAGAAAACAGCGGCCGGGACAACCTGAATACGATTGCCCTTCTGGACGCCGCCTATCAATCTGCCGAAACCCATCGAATCGTGACCCTGTAGGGAAAACAACCATGCCAGAACCGATACTGGGCACGAAACCGAAAAAGCGCTCGGAATGCACGTGCCCAGGCGGCCAGGATGTAAACCCGTGCCTCTGTTCGATTCCCGCAAGAAGGGTAAAGTGAAACCTCAACAGCGAAAGGAATTACAATGAAAGTTCTTGTTACAGGTCCTGCAGGCCAGGTAGGTTGCCGGCTTGTTCGCCAGCTTCTCGACAACAATCACGAAGTTCGCGGCACCATTCTTCCCGACGACCCTGCTCGGGATCGTGTCGCAGGGTTAGATATCGAGCTGGTTGAGGGCGACCTGACCGATCTGGATTATACCACCCAGGCTGTTGCGGGAGTGGACGCGGTGATTCACACGGCCAACCTTGTGGGTCCCCACTTTGAACTCAACAACCTCATCAACCTGCAAGTGACGCGTGCCTGTGAGAAATATGCCGACAAACTGAATCGATATATTTATATCAGCTCTTCAGGCGTCTTTCCCAACAACGGAGAAAATATTGCATGTGCGTACCATCCGGTGGATGAAATGCATCCCAAACGCCCCGACAGCGAATATTCGATGTCCAAGTATTTCGGGGAAATCATGGCCCAACGTGCCTCGCGGGACACCGGGCTTCGCTATTCCATCGTGCGCCCAAGCCATGTCCTTTCTGAGACAAAAATCCTTGGACAATTCAGCGTCAATCGCGTGATCAACCTGTTGAAAAAAAGCCAGAGCAGACCGGGCACCGAACTGTATATGGCCGACGGCACAGAACTCTGGCACGACATTGAAAAGCGGGCAAAAAGCGGCGATCAACCCTGCAGCATCACAGACGAAGAGGGCCGTCCCTGGCTCTATCAGCCCCAGGATGCCCGCGACATTGCCCACTGTCTGGTCTGCGCCCTGGAATCGGACGCTGCGCTGGGAGAATCTTTCAACGCGGGTGCCCCGGCCCCCTTTCCGTTTCCGGATGGCGCAAAAATTCTGGCGGAAAAACGAGGCGTTGAGCCCCTCGAAGTCAAAGTCCCGTTTCAGTATATGTACGATCACGCCATTACAAAGGCCAAAAGCCTCATCGGTTATCGACCCAAAGGTGATTTGCAAACCATGATGGAATCCGCCTTTGAGTGTGAAGCAGGCGAAACCGATTATACCTGGGATTGAACATGAACGCTTCCAATCGCCCCAGAGCCAGAGAAGCCGGGATCGTCATTGGCAACGACAAACCCGGCCCTCACAATGCCATCACAGATGTGCCCGGTGTTCGGGTAGGCCACGTCACCCTCGTCCGGGGAGAAGGCCCGCTCCATATCGGAGAAGGCCCTGTCCGCACCGGTGTCACAGCCATTTTACCGCCGGGCAACGACTGGCACAGCGCGCCCGTAGAAGCCGGTCTCTCGACCTTCAACGGAGCAGGCACCACAGCAGGCACGACTCTCATTGAGGAGTTCGCACTCATTGAAACCCCGGTGCTGCTCACCAACACCCTCAGCGTGGGTACGGTTTACGAGGGCGTGGTGCAATATATGGTCGAACACATCTTTCGAGAACGGGGCGATGTTCCCTGGTTCAACCCCGTCGTAGGCGAAACCTCCGATGCCTACCTCAACGACATCGGGGGCCTCCACGTGCGCCCCGAACACGCCGTCGAAGCCATTGAAAACGCCACGGAAGGCCCCGTTGAAGAAGGTGCGATAGGTGCAGGCACCGGAACGGGCGCCCTGGGTTTCAAAGGTGGAATCGGCACCTCCTCTCGCCTGCTGGAAATCGGAGGTGAAACCGCTACCATCGGTGTGCTCGTCCAGTCTAATTTCGGAGGGCGACTCACCATCAAAGGCATCTCAATG
>JAPUJS010000570.1 GCA_027296045.1 bacterium
TATTGAAACCCCGTCCATGCTAAAATCCCACCCCAACTCGCCATGGCTCGGGCATAATGATGCCCGCATTCCGGTTCATCAAACGGACTCCGCTTTCGCCCATCAAATCGGTCTCGAACAGCCTGAAAAACTCTCAACCCATCGGCGACGCGTCCCTCCTGCATCATCAGCACAGCAGCCGCATACTCAATGCCTGTCCAGTTCTCAAAAAACCGGAAACAAGGCCGTTCGGGACGCCCGCCACGTGGATACGTGCCATACACCAGCATCTGCTCGTCATTGACCGTAAAAGCCCGCATCGTATTTGCGTGAAGAAATTGATCGTTCAGAAAATTGTATTTCATAATGCTTCGCAGCGTCTTCCGAACCTGGCTCCGTTTCAGCAAATACCCCAGCCCACACACGTGCGCCATAAACTGTCCCACAAGCTGATCGCTCATACACCCAATTCCCATCTGCTGGGGCGGATCTTTCTGATTGACATTCCCCATCAATACATGACCGGAAAGCCCCTCGGCAACCTCGCCTTTGGGAGGTCGGACCTCTTGCTCGTAAAATTCGCCATTAAACAAATTTGCATCCACCCAGCGACTTCCGCTTTCAAACAGATCCCGGCAGGTGTCTGCAAATTCCGCCTCCCCCAGATAACTTGCCATTTCCTCTGCCGCCCGAAGTGCCCCCAGATACCACCCTGCCATCAACGGATTGGGCCCATAAAATTCCAGATCGGTCGTGTTGTGCTGACACCCCTCCATCACACCGTCCCGATCGGCATCCCAACCACCCGGAATCCAGGCAAATTCTAAGGCTTTTCGCGCTTTCGGCCAGAGATCGCGAAGGAACCCATCGTCGCCCGAAAGCTGCCAGTCTCGATAAAGTTTCATCACACACCCCATCTGCCCATCGGCCGCCGCCATTCCCATATCGCTTGCCCGATCCAGTGGCAGGTGAACCCGAAAACTCATAAATCCATTGTCTCGGGTCGCGTGTTGGAACTCTACCTCTCGCATCGTTCTGGTCAGATCGCCAAACAAAAACGCCGTCGCTTGTTCGTAATTCCACACATGCGTACACGACCCCAAACAACACCCCCCCACATCATTACATCCTTCCCACCCAAAAAATCGACCGTCCTCCGTCCGAAAGCTGGTCTGACTCCGCAGGGTGGATAAATTATAAAGCGCCGCTTCTTTGACAACCTCGGGCAAATCGCTTGCACAAAAGGCACGGACAAAAGAAATCGTCTCTGCTTCCAGTCCCTTCAAACGGGGTGCGATCTTCTCCGCCGCGTCCCACCCATCTCTAAATTGCGTGGCATAATAATTACCAACCCGGTTTTCCGAACAACAATCTCCTTTCGGCGTCCACGTCACCCGATTGGGGAAATGCCAGCTAATCAAAAAGGTGATCGTGCGACTTCCCTTTGGCGGGATCGAAGTCCGAACCGCCAGCGATCCCACCGGTCCGGCTTCGTCCCCCGGTGTCCGATCATCTAATTTCCCATCGTCCGAAAAATCGTCCCAGAAATCCAACAACTGTTCAAAAAACCGCACCCGTTTCATCCACGATCGTCGGTAACTCACCCCACTTTTCGCCGTTGTCGTAAGCGCCATGGTCCCAAAACGCCCCTCCTCCTGCCCAACCGTCCGAGACCGCATCCAAATCCCCTGCACCGCCTTGCCTTTGCGAAATGTATTTACATTCCCCTCGGGCCTCCCCTCCACGCCGTCGGTGCCAATAAAATTCTGCATACTGCCCGCCACCGAAGCCATCACCCGTTTCTCGGTCCGATTGGTCAACACAAACCGTATGACTGCCACCGGCAAACCGCTCTTCTCTGCATCGGCAGGAACAAACGGGTTAAACGCTTCCAGGCGAACGTCCAGGGGTACATCGGGATCGCTCAACAACACCTGACCAAACGGATAGGCCGCGCAAAACTCCGCCTTCCGAAACCGCGGCATCCCGCTTGCCGTGCCCCGAAACCCATTTTCCGAATCAAACGGCGGCTCAATCGGCCCTTCAAGCACCTTTGTGACAGCCTTGCCTCCGGAAGGCTTTGCGTTCAACGCAAAAAACGAATAGGCAGGCACAAACCCCTTTGCCGGACGGTTCACCAACTCCCAATCGCGCAAATCACCCCGCCCGCCCAGCGACACGGTTCCAGTTCCGATTCCACCGAGAGGAAGGGCAATCCGCGTCAAATGATCCTGATCGTAGCGGGTCAGCACCGGCCAATTGGCATTTATAGGTGACATACGATGGTCTCCGATAGGAGGACAATACACGATTCTTACAAAAAATGACCGGGGTAGTTTCCCGACCAACTTTTGTAGAAGCCCTTAATTTTAATACAGTTCTGATTACCAAAAATAACACAATTTATCAAAAAATCAAACAGCAGAACAACAGGCCTCCAATAAGCGAACCAGATCCCGTAAAACCATAACAAAGAAGGCCCACAAACCAAACCTGTGAGCCTTTCTCAGCATCGCATTTCAAACCAATCGCATTCAGGTTGCTCGCACAAGGCGATCGGCAAATGTGTAGGGTTGAATCTCAACAATTTTGACCCGCTCCATGTCTGGATGTATCGGATTTAACAGGATATTATATTCGTGATCCACAGCAGCAGAGGGCACACGCAGCGCAAGCGATTGGTTTGACAATGCCCAATGGCTTCCTGTATCGGCCAACTCGGGGGGTGCAGGAAAGTGTCGCCACTTTTCTGGAAGATCGGAGGCCTCAACCTGGTTGGAAACAAAATCACCCGGGATTTCAACGGTTGCAATCCTCAGGTTTTTGGGCGCAATACCAAATGGACAATGAACCAGATATTCAACCGTCGCAAGCGCCCGGCTGGGAGAGGTATATACCATGGCGATCCCCGCGTGATTCCACCGGCCTCCGTTCAATCTGGCACCAGCCCCTGAAAGGTCGCTGATATAACGATCTTTGGCAATGCGATAAACCACCATCAGGAGAAGACTCCGTGCTCCATCCTGCCCAATTCTTCAAGCACCATATCTGCACCAAATCTTGAGTTGAGCAAGTCAAGAGGCACCCGATTACCCAAAGCAACACTGGGTTGATTCAGCCACGAAAGAAAATTTTCTCGATCTCCAAAGACCTCAGACCCTCTTGCAGCAACTGTTGCAAGATGCAAAATGTGCTCTGAGACAACCCCACTGCAACGTTGGTCTGAAGGGTAGCGCTGAATCGTGCGTTCACTTACAGGCAAAAGCTGGGATATTTGTCCAATGGACAAATCAAGATATTCCGCCAACCGGATCAAGGCGCTTTTAGGAACACCTTGAGCCACCAGCTCAATATAATCGAAAACAGAATGGAGTTCTTTCCGAAGCACACGTGTACCCCCAAGAATTTCGGAGACTCCAGATAATGCCAAAAATGCCATAACAACCCTGCCCTCAATGAGTTTGGCGATTCACAAAATC
>JAPUJS010000571.1 GCA_027296045.1 bacterium
GTCGGGCTTTTTTCTGGGGACGCTGATTGCCCCTTTTTATTTTGCCTCGCCTGAAAACCGGTGGGGAGAACTGCTGCATCCCTACATTCCTTCCTGGCTGGCACCGTCGAACGAGGGCGGGGCAATGCGGATATTTTTCGAGAGTGCGCCTGCCGGCTATGAAATCCCCTGGCACGTCTGGGCCGTGCCCCTGGGCTGGTGGGCTTGCCTGATCGGGGCGCTTGCATTTGCCCTGCTGTGCATGGCCGTGATGCTGCGAAAGCAGTGGGTGGAGAACGAACGGCTGGTGTATCCGTTGATTTCTCCGGTGGCGGACCTGATTGCCAGCTCGGAGTCCGAGCGGTTGCTGCCGGAGATCGTACGGCACCGGCTGTTTCGCATCGGTTTTGGTGCCGGGCTGGGCATTATGGCCTGGAACGCCCTGGTCTTTTTCTGGCCAACCCTGCCCCGGGTCGACTATTTTCACCATTGGTGGAATCTTCTGCGCAATTATCCCACGATGACGAGCGGGTTCAATATCTATACGTTCGGGTTCGGGTATTTCGCCAATGTGGATGTGCTGTTCAGTGTCTGGCTTTTTTACCTGATTTACTGGGCTCAGACGGGTTTTTTCGTCCGGGTGGGATTTGATATGGGTCCGGGGACCGGGACGGTGGCGGGGTGGGAGTGTACCGGGGGCCTGTTTGCGATGGTGGCGTGGGCGCTGTGGTCTTCGCGGGGTCATCTGAAGGCGGTGGCGCACAAGGCTCTGGATTCGAAGTGTGAGGTGGACGACAGCGGAGAATTGCTGTCTTACAGGACGGCGCTGCTGGGCTTTGTCGGGGGCACCGGCTTTGCCTTGTTCTGGTTTTATTCGGCCGGGATGGAAATGGGTGTGGGTGTAGTGTTGATTTTGGGGATGTATGTGACCTTTCTGGGGCTTGCAAAGGTGGTGTCTGAAAGCGGGATGCTCTATCTGGCGTGGCCTGTGAGTCCCCAGGCCCTGGTGGCTGGGGCAATGGGCCTGCAGACGATGGCGGCAGGCAGCATTATCACGATGGGGTTTACCGAAGGGCTCTTCTTCCACGGGAAGGGGATGTTTATGTCGGGCTTTGCCCAGACGGCTAAGATGGCCGATCTGGCCGGGGGTAACACGAGGCGCCTGGCATTCGGGATGGGGCTGGCGCTGGTGGTGGGGGTTGCACTCTGTTTTTCGATTATGATCGGCTGGGGATACGAAAACGGGGCCTATAATTTACACGAGTTTCCATTCCGGTATGGACGGGTCAACCTGTTTCCGAAGGTGGCGGACCAGGTGCAGAGCGCCGAGGGCTTTGCCACCACCCGGATGATGTTTTTCGGCCTGGGCGTGGGGGTGATGTCGTTGATGACGTTTTTGAGATACCGGTTTCCCTGGTGGCCGATCCATCCCATCGGATTTGCCATCGGGGCAAACGGACGGATCATGAAGTCGGTGTTTGCAATTTTTTGGGCCTGGGCCTGCAAGGCCTTGATTCTGCACATCGGAGGGGTGGTGCTCTACCAGCGGCTGCGGCCGTTTTTTGTGGGCTTGCTGGCCGGATACGCGCTGGGGGTGGGGCTTTCTTTTGCAGTGGATTGCATCTGGTTCCCGGGGCAGGGGCACCGGGTGCATATTTATTGAATCGGTAATTTGTGTATCTTCAGGTTCACAACGGGACGGTATTCGGCATGCGTTTTGCAAGCGCCTGAGAGAAAGTAGACCTATGAACTCGGAAGGCGAACCGGTTCGGAGTAGAGAGCAGGTGTTAGACGACCGGTTTACAAGTCGGGCGGTGGTGCTGGGGGCGTTTTTTGTGGTGGTGGTGAGCGTGTGGGCCACCTATTCTGAGTTTATTGTGCGGGCCTCCCGGTTGAACATGAGCAATTTTGCGCTGGCCTTATTTGTGCCTTTTGTGCTGTGTGCCCTGGTGGTGAACCCGGTGCTTAAGGCACAGAGACCCGGGTGGGCGTTCGGGCGTTCGGATTTGCTGGTGGCATTGACGATGGGGCTGGCCAGTGCGGTGATCCCGGCAGCAGATGGACTGCCGGGATATTTGTTGGGCATTATCGCGGCTCCGTTTTATTTTGCCACGCCGGAGAATGGGTGGGCACCTTACCTGCACGACCACATCAGGCCGTGGATGGCGCCCTCGAACGACGGGCGGGCGATGGAGTGGTTTTTTGAAGGATTGCCGCCCGGGCAGACCATACCGTGGGGGGAGTGGGCCCTGCCACTGTTCTGGTGGTTGAGTTTTATTGGTGCAGCGGCGTGTATGTCGGTCTGCCTGGCGGTATTGTTGCGGCGGCAGTGGGTGGATCACGAGCGGTTGGTTTACCCGCTGGCGACGGTGGCGGTGGACCTGGTCTCGGCGCCGAAACGTGGGATACGGATGATTGGGGGGACGCTGTTCTGGTCGGGATTTGTGGCAGGATTTGGGATGATCGCCTGGAATATCCTTTCGTATTTTTATCCCGGGGCACCCAAATTTCCCACAGGCAGTTACCGGTCTGGAACCTCGCTGCCACTGGGCCGAAATTTTCCGGGGATCCGGATTAAGTTCAACCTGTTTACAATCGGGTTTGTGTATTTTGCCAACCTGGAAGTGCTGTTCAGCGTCTGGTTTTTTTATGTGTTGAATGTGTTTCAGGTGGGTATCTTAAGGCGGCTGGGGTTTGGTTTGAAGAACTCTGACAGTTGGGGCTCGTCCTACGAGGTGGCTGGCTGGGAGGGATTCGGGGCGTTGACTGTATTTGTGGGCTGGGGATTGTGGACGGCCCGGGGACACTTTCGTACCGCATTCCGGAGTGCTTTTAAAGGGGGTCGAAACACCGAGGATGCGGACGAGATGATGGGCTACCGGGCGGCGGTATGGGGGGTGTTGCTGGGACTGGGTTACCTGGTGTTGTGGCTACACACGGCGGGGATGTCCTATGGTGCAGCCATCCTGTGCATTTTGGCAACGCTGGTGACGTATGTGGGGGTGGCCAAGATCGTGGCAGAGACCGGATTGATTTATGTGCGCACCCCGCTGAGCGGTCAGGCCTTTACAATGGCTGCTCTGGGTACGCGGACCCTGTCGGGGGCGACGATGACGGCACTGGCATTTTCCTATGCGCTGATTTCCTACCGGGGCCTGTTTATGCCCGGGTTGGTACACGGGGCTCGGCTGGCGGATTTTGTGCGTGGCAACCGGCGCGTTCTGCTTTGGGCCGTGGTGTTTGGCCTGGTTCTGAGTGCGGTGGTGTCGATTGCACTGACGCTTCACCTGGCCTATGGACACGGGGCCTATCATTTTGATGTGTGGCCCTATCGAAGTGGAAACAAGGCGGCTTTTAATGCAGCAGTAGCCAAGATGAAGACGCCGCAGGACCCGGACAGTACCCGGCTGATGCTGTTCGGGATCGGTGCCGGGCTGATGGGGCTGCTGAGTTTTTTGCGTTACCGGTTCCCAGGATGGCCGCTTCACCCGGTCGGGCTGACCATTGCTGGCACCAATTTTACGCGGGAGCTGGCATTTTCGGCGTTTCTGGTTTGGGCGATCAAGGGCCTGTTTTTAAAAGGGGGCGGGATGATGCTGTACCGCCGGTGGCAGCCGTTTTTTGTGGGTCTTTTAATCGGGTATGCTCTGGCGGTGACGCTGTCTTTTATCGTGGACCTGGTCTGGTTTCCAGGGCAGGGGCATGTGGTACATGTGTTTTAAATGTCGATTTATGAGGATTTGCTAATGAACCCAGATACCATCCTTGAACGCGTCACACGCGCAATCGATGTGCTGATCGAAGCGGGCGCCGAGTACGACGGCTTGTTTCCCTCGCTGATCGACCGGAAGGTCCACAAGATGTTGACCGAGCTTCCTCCGGCGATCGACGGCCAGCGGATGGGGGATCGGGCGCACCTGGGCAATAATCTGATGCACGACCACACGGCTCTCCGGGCGATGTACGCGCTTGCTGAATCCCTGAATAGGCCGGATTACACGCAAGCGGCCGATCGGTACCTCAAGCGATTCGCAACCCACTGCACCGACACGCCCACCGGCCTGTTTCCCTGGGGTGAGCATTCGTTCTGGCACCTGGTAGACGATGCGGTCGGCAATAGTTATCTTTTGCGAGATTCAGAGGCCAACCCGCCCGTGACACACGACCACCTCCGACAGGTGCCCCTGTGGCTGTGGGAGAAACTCCTGGATTTCAATCCGGCTTGTGTCGCCCGGTTTTCCGAAGGACTGAACGGGCACTGGACGGAAGGGGAAGCACTTGAATACATCCGGCACGCGTATATTATGGAAAAGCGGCCCTATCGCCGGGGCGCTCGATCGTGCGATTTCCCACGGCACGGGGGATTCTATATCCTGGACTGGGGTTTTGCCTATAAAGAGACCGGTCGTGTGGACTTTTTGGATCAGATCCGGACGATGCTGGATTACTGGTGGGAAAAGAAGGACGACAGGGGACTCCTGCTGATCGAGAGCCGGTCTCCCGAAACGGAGACCAAGTTCTATGGGGTGAATTCGGTCGCACAGACGCTGTCTCTTGGTGTGAGCCTGCTGGAGGCGGCGGACCTGCTCGAAGACAAGGAACCCGGCCTGGCGCAGACGATGCGTGAGCGGGCGGGAGGGTACATCGGTGGATTTCTTGCGGCACCCCACGATATCGAGAACGGTGTGTTTGTGGGATCTAGCAGTCAGAAGACCAATGAGATTCTCAATACGTTTGTGACCTGGGGCAGTAAATACGGAACGGCTTCACCTGTGGCAGGCACTGCGCAGATCGCGCTTTGTGCGTATCGGTTCACCAACGACGAGCGCCTCTTCAGCTGGGCGAAGGCGGCGGCCAAACCGTATCTTGAGGAACCCCTGCCGCAGGACACCGCGGTCCCAGCTCGAGACCCGGGTGCCGGAATCGGTCTGCTGGCAGATCTGTATGACCAGACGGGTGAGGATCGGTGGATTGAAGGCGGATTGGACCTTGCTGGCGAGATGATGGAGGTCTATATGGATGGAGATCTGCCGAGAGGATCGTCTCAGACGGAAGATTATGAGTCACAGCTGGGGCCCGGTAATTTGCTCTACGCGCTGACCCGCCTGGCCCTTCTGGCGAAGGACCGGTCCCAGGATCCGGGGCCTGATTATACCAATCGGTAAACGAGATCATTCGAGAATAGGCCACCCCTCATTCTGACCGATGTGGTCGGCTGAGACTCATTCACCGAGGCGTGCGGGTAGGCAACCAATTAATTTTTGTGGCTGGCAGAACAGTCCTTCGAATTCAGGAAAGGGAGAGTGGATATGGATGAAGAAATTCTGGCAAAAATCGATCTGGCCGGATGTCCGTTAGGCACGGTGTTGGATAAGACCGAACCGGATCAGAGTATTGAGGAGCAGTATTTTAAGGGTTGGACAAACGGGCTGGTGGCACCTCCAAATTGGCGGATGCCGAGCCACTACCGGGTGGTGAAGGACGGGGAGGTGGAAGTGCTGGAGCATACCACCAAGTCGGATCGATGCCTGGTGACAGGAGAACCGCTTTGGGCGGACTATACGGTGGAGGCGCAGGTGCGGCAGTTGAATGCATATAGCCAACCGAGCAATGACGATCCGCACGGAATTGTCGCACGGTCGGGAATTATGGTGCGGTATCAGGATTTGAGACGGTATTATTATTTTTGTATGGAAGGGTTTGATCGGTTTGTGCTCTATCGGCGGGAAGATGAAGCGTGGGCGATGTTGGCCGATGTGCAAAATGGGTTTAACAGAGGACAGTATTACACCTTGAAGGTGGTGTGCGAGGGAGAGCGAATCGCCTGTTATGTGGATGGGGAACAGGCGTTTGTGGCCTACGACGATCGGTTCCCTACCGGGAAGGCGGGGGTGCGGACGAACACACGAAGTCGGATGTACGGAGTGCAGGTGGCAACGTCTGATGTGGGGCAAGCTGCTTACGTGAGTCGGCAGAGTGCTTATGATAAGGAAGTGGCCGAGGCGGGAGAGAAATATCCGAATCCTGTTTTGTGGAAGCGGATCGACATTGGCGATTTCTGGCCGTGTTCGGTGCGATATGGCGATTTTAGAGGGGCGGGGCAAAAGGAGATTGTGTTGGAGAAGGCGACCGAGGCGGGACCCCGGGTGGTGTGTTTGAATTTTGACGGAGATGTGCAGTTTGACCAGACGTTTCCGGCGGCGAAGGGTTTACAGCGGACGGTGGTGCACGATCTGGACGGGGACGGGGTGGAGGATTTTATCGGGATTGAGGACGACCGGATTAAGCTGGTAAGCGGAAAATCGGGGGAGGTGACGGCGGAGACGGAATTGCCAAAGACGGGGCCATATCTCGGGCATCGGAGTGTGAGCATGGGGAATTATCAGCATTCTTTGAGAGTGTTGTGGCCGTGCAAGCTCAGGAAGACGGAGACAGCGCAGGATTTGCTTTTGCGAGATGGAGATGGCGCGGGCACCGGATATTCGATCTGGGCATTTGACGAAAAGTTGAACCTGCGTTGGCGGCAAGATGCACACGATGCCTGGTATGGGATGTACATCTGGTTTTATGACGTGGACGGGGATGGACGGGATGAAATTTTGCCCGGATACGATCTCTACGACGGGGATGGGAATCACCTGTGGACGATGGAGGGTGCGGAGTATATCGAAGATTCTGGAGGTGCAGGACATATTGATCACGCCTCCTTTGGAGAGCTGGATGGAGATGAGAGCAATGGGCCTGAGATCGGGATTGCAGGGAGCGATCCAGGGTTTTTCCTGGTGGACGCCCGAGATGGATCTGTGTTGCGACATCACCGGTATGGTCATGTGCAGGGCGTTTATGCAGGCAATTTCAGGCCCGATCTGCCGGGGCTGGAAATGTGGATGGGCGATCGCTGGGGAACCTATGGGCTTTTGAATCTGGTGAGCGGACAGGGCGATCCTCTGGGGCGGATGGAGCCGGACAATCGAAGCCAGGGTGGACCGGCAGTGAACTGGATGGGCGATGGGGAAGAGTTGCTGTTTATCAACACCAGCGCAGAGGCATTCGGGTTTTATGATGCTCAATGCCGGAAGGTGATCAAGCCGGTGTGCGAGGGATTGCCGTTCGACTGGGCGGGGGGGACTGTAGAGGATGTGGTGGGGGATGCGCGGGACGAGATTACCTATGTGCACGAGGGTGCGATTTATATTGTGACGCAAGATGCACCTTACAAAGGGGAAAAAATCTATGCCCCGACCCGGCGAATGGATATTTCAATACCGGGTTGGCAAGAGAATGAATAGAAGCGGTTGGGGTCGATTTATTCTGATCGGATGTCTGGTCGGTTTTGGGTACGGGCAGGAGTATTCGCTCGCACCTGCTGATTGTCAGGCATTTGTTACCGCGTTCTTTAGAGGTGTGTCTGCACTGGTGCGTTTTCAGCCAAAATGTGGTAATAGATCTATTTTAATAAATTTTTAATAAATATAGATTTATATAAAATAAATACGAACGTTTTACATTACTCTGTGCGTGTATGACGCCATTTTGTGTTTTAATCGATATGAGACCGATAGATTGCATCGACCAGTTCCATGGTTTTTAGCGCATCCCCGAAGTGTGTCTCGGGCTGTTTGTTTTTGCGAATGCAGTCCAGGAAGTGGCGGTTTACGTCTGTGTGCCAGGCCGCTTTTAGGATCGTGATTTCGGGAATTTTGAACTCATAGTAGGGGCTTGTATCGTGGTCTGAAGGCAAGGGTGTGAATGTTCTGGTGGGCTCGATTTGACCGTCGGCAAAAATTTGACCGCTTTCTTCTATATCGCCGAGAAATGAGATGCCCGGGCTGTGGGCCTCAACGGTGAACATCCTGCGGCCACACATGAAGTTGGTGAGAATAACGCCCACGGCGCCTGTGCTGAACCGAACCAGGGCCTCGTGGGCGTTGGTGTAATCGGCACCCAGTCGGCGGACATGGCTGGCCACGCTTTCCACTTCGCCGCCGCAGAGGTAGCGCAGGGTATCTACCGCGTGGATGGCGTCGGAGGTGAGGGCGTCGATGCCGCCGCGTGAATAAGGACCTCTGCCGACGGCATTTTTGTAGAAGGTGGCGACGGCCGAATGGATGGGGCCTTTTTGGATGCAGAGGGAGACGCCTTCGCGAAGCATAGGAGAAAATCTTCGGTAGAAAACGACGCCGGTGAGGACGTTGCGCTTGCGGGCCAGGATGGCCAACTGGCGAATTTGTTCGGAGGTGAGGGCGGGAGGTTTGTTGACAAATAAGTTGCAGCCCATGTCCAGGACGGTAGCGGCTACGTCATAGCGGGAAAGCGGTGAGATGATGGCGTAGACGGCGTCGGGTTTTTCGGTTTCGATCATACGAACATAGTCGTTTTCGTAATGCTTGATGCCCAGATTTTCGAGGTTCGCATTCAGGCGGGCACCCGGTAGGGTCGTCAGGGCGACGATGTCAGCATTGGGTATGTTGAGCAGACCGGGGAGATGGAGCAGTGTCGCAGCCCCTTCTCCACAGACGAAAGCGAGGCGTAGTTTTCGGCGCGATTTTCGAGATCGCGCTTTTTTTGTTTTTGCCATAGGTGTGCTCCTATTACTTACCAAGCATGAACATGATGTCCCTGTCCGGGAAACCAGATGGCGTCGATGGCAAAGGAATAGATGACGCCGAGGGTGTAGCCGACCATGAGGCCGAGGAACAGGGGTTTGGAACGGCGATAGAGGGCGATGCCTCCGACGCGCATCAGGATGGCTTTGGTGGCCCAGGCAATGAAGACGGGTAAGACCATAGATTTATGGTTGTCGGAGGCGGAGAGCACCAGTCCGATGGGGTGCAGGGGCCACCAGCGGAAGCGGTAGTGCAAGGCGGTGAGCAAGCCCATTTCGAGCAGGCCGACGCCAAAGAAGAAGTAGCGATCCGGGTCGGGTGGTTTGGGCGTGTGCATCTGGGCCAGGGTGGAGGCATAGACGGCTTTGGGATCGCCGTTAAAGAAGGGAAAGCGTGGAAAATTGTAGGCACCGTGGCCGTGGGCCAGGTGCAGAGTGAGCCAGACGGAGGCGGCCAGGCCGGCGAATACGCCGATGGAGACGCAGAGCAACAGGGCGCGTTTATTGCCCCGGATGAGGTCAGAGAGACGGGCGACGTGGGCCAGGCCGGGGGTGAAGAGGCCGCGCATGTAGTCGATGAGAGCGTAGGTGAGCACGAGGCCGGTAAGGGTGCTGCCGGACATGGTATGGGTGCCGCGCAGGTCCATGACAAAGGCCTGGGGGGTGACGGTGGCCTGGGCATAGGCCACACCGGTTTCCGAGACCACCCGGGCGATGCCCAGGTAGATGATGGCAATGGCGGCCATATACATCAGGGCAGCGCCGGCGTCCATTCCGAGGCGATGTAAAAAATAGAAAATGTAGAGCAGGCTGAGCAGCAGGCCCAGGACACAGGTGCGGTAGGTGAGGATCTCCCGGCTGTCGTCGATGGGGTGGCTGTTTTTGAGGGCTTTGAGAACGACGTTGCGGAGGTGGGACCGGGCGATCCACAAACGCCAGAGGACCAGACAGGCCAGGGCACCAAAACATTTCCAGGCCTGGACGGGCGGGTCGGCGCTGAAGGAGTCGGTGGAACTGCGAATCTGGTATCCCAGGCGGTGGAGGGTGAGGTTTTCGACGATGTAGAGGGCGAAGAAGAACCAGATGCTGAAGAGGAGCTGGAGGTCGGCGAAATAGGCGAAGCCGATGGTGTAGAATTGGAAGGGCTTGATGTAGAGGCCGGGCGAATGCCGGGAGAATCGGTAGTAGCCTGCATGGGGGTAGGCGGCGATGCCCGGGACGGACGGATAGAACCAGGAGAGGGTGTTCCAGGCAAAGAGGGCAAAGGCGACGGCGGCGCCAAACCAGAACATTTTGCTTCGCATCAGGCGGGGGAGCAGGGTCTGGGGGTCGATGTCTTCAATCATTTCGAGGGGTACGGCGGCCAGGGGGTAGACCAGTTTTTCGTGTTCGACCCATTGCCTGCGCAGGATGATCATGAGGCAGGCGGTGCAGATCAGGATGGCGCAAATGAAGGTGCTCCACCAGATCAGGGGGATGACCCAGGCGTGCCAGTTAACCAGTTCTCCCGGATAAAGGCCCTCGTAAAAGGCCCGGGTGACGGTCGGGTTGGTGGGAACCATCCAGTCGGATAGGTGGCCGTGGTAGAACTCGGCCCAGCGGTTTTCCGGGGTGGCGAAATAGTAGGGGACCGAAATAACGCCCATCAGGAATCCGGCGATCCCTGAGGCGGGGACGACGGCACCGACCATGCCAATGGCGATGATGGTGAGGAGTTCGGAGGGAGAAAGGGGGCGCAAAATGCCGAGACGCTTGACGAGAGGGTTGACGACACCGAGCAGGATGAGGAAGATGAAGAGGAGGGGAAGTTGGAAGAAGCTGAGGCTGAGGCGGGAGGCATGCACGACGGTTTCGGCATAGGTGACCCAGAGGTTGATGAAGACAACGATGCCAATGCCGAGGGCCGCCGCCCGAAGGGTGAGCCCGCGTTCGGAATCCAGGTGGGAGGCTGGTTCGAGGTCTGCGTGCTGAGATTGCTCTGAAGAGATTGCCATGAAATCTTTGAGTGGAGTAACCTGGTTCTGGGTCCACACTCGCGCTTTGGGTGTGCTATGAATTTTTGTTGGGCGGCTCCAGCCGGTAGTCCGAATAGGGGCTGATATGGCCGGAGTAAACGCTTTCGCCCCGGACGAGGATCTTTTCGGGGTCGTCTTTGACGACGTCGTGGGCGTCGTGGGCCCGGAAGGCCAGGGTCATGCTGCGTCTGGAGCTGTTCGATCGGTTTTTGTCCGCACCGTGGTAGCAGCAGTCGTTGAAGAGGATGACGCCGCCGCGTGGCATGGGCATAGGCACAGATTTGTAATACAGTTTGCAATTACGAAAGCTCCGGGGGCCCCGGCGGGAACGGGAGAAAGGGCGCATATGGCTGCCGGGCACGAGGCGGATGCAGCCGTTTCCCATTGTGGATTCTTCCAGGTAGATGAGGGCCGTGATGAGGGTGTAGCTATAGGGTTCTTCGCCCGAGTGCCAGCCGACCGGGTCGGAGCCGGGGGGCCGGACCATGATGTGGTTGTGCTTGTTGCGCAGCAGGTCGATGTGGGGACCCAGAATGCCGGACAGGGTTTCCTGGATCACGGGGTGGCTGGCGGCTTCCAGGTAGACGGGGTCGCGGTCCAGGATCTTGGAGAGGCGGCGGACGGCCAGGGGATTGTCGCGGGACCGGGCTTTTTCCCAGACGACGGGTTCGATCATCTGTTGGACCTGTACGTCGGTAACGGCATTGAGCCTGTCGACCAGATCGCCAGGCAGGGTGTCCGGGAGGCGCAAAAAGCCGGTGTATTTGAAATACCAGATGTCTTCGTCGGTCAGTTTCACAAAGGGCTCCTTTTTTTCGAAAGGCCCTCTCCCCGTCTTCGGGCGCCTGAACGGCAACCCTCCAACTTCCCTCTCCCACTTGGGGAGAGGGACCGTCGAGCGGAGCGAGACAGGGAGAGGGCCTGAACTTACCGAAAAGCCAGTTCCAGGCCGTTTTCAACGTCAACGGTGATCTGTAGTTTTTGAGGCCCGATCAGCGTGGCGGGACGGGATTCTCCGTTGATCCACACGTGGGGAGATCGACACCAGGATGCCGGGACATCGGCCTCAAAAGTGAGCGTGCGACAGGTGACGCTATTGCTCAGTCCGTTCAGGGCCAGGCGGTAGCGTTTTTCGGTTTCTGTATCTGTCAGGGTTTCGATCTGGGTTTGGGTTCGGGTGAGATGGTAGAAAAGGACCTCTTCGGGAACGGCACACCAGACTTCGTCGTCGCCTTCGCAGAGAACCGTTTCAAAACGTCTTCGCAATTGCGCTTGTGAGCAGTCTTTGTTGGGGTGGATGGGGGTTTCGAGGGGACAGTGGCAGTAGTCGATGATCCAGCCATGATCTTCTTTTGCATACCGAATATTGCGAAAAGGGTCGTACTCGCTGCCAAAAGGCTCGTAATAGCGTTCGTGCAGCGGCGTCCGGTTGAGCCAGAAAAGCGGGTCGGTGGGACGGTTCAAGGCGTCGGTGATGCTCATCGCGCCCAGATACCCGTATTCCCGACAGGCGGATAAGACGTGGTCAGCCATGTTGGTGTTGTTGCCCGGGGAACAGTAGAGGTCTATGGGCGCGTCGATGGCGGCTTCGAGGACTTCCTTGGCCTGGCGCAATTCCCGATCGACCATGTCGGGCTGGATCACCTGGTGGCTCCAGGAGTGGTTGCCCACGCCCCAGCCCCGTGTGAGCAGATCCTTGAGTTCATCACCGTTCATATGGCGGTAGCCGTTATAGCTGGAACTGCCCAGGTTGCGTACCTCGCCCAGTTGTCCGACGACCACTTCTACGTGACCGGGGATGCCGTATTCCTCGTGGATGGGGATGGCGAACCGGTGCAGGTCGGCCAGGGCCTCGTCGTAGGTGATGGAGTAGACCCAGCGCTTGTTGTATTTCCAGGGACAGATGGTGAGGGACACGGTCGTTTCCCAATGGGTTAATGGACACTGGAGACGGCATCCAGAAAAGCTTTGAAGGTGGTGCTATAGCCTAATTGCCACTCGAAGATGTGAATGCCGTAGCGCGTGGTCAGGCGTTCGGAAAAGGATTCGGGGGTTTCCACGCCAACGGTGGCATCACGGATGAGAATGCAGCGATACCCACGGGAAAGCATTGGCCGGGCCCCACCCTCGGCGTTCAGGACGCACATGTCGGTTGCAAAGCCTGTGTAGAGGAGGGTGTCGATGCCACGGGGCTTGAGATAGGCGTCGAGGGCGTCTGTGTAAAAGATTAGGGGTTCATTTCCTGCGGGCGAGACAATTTCGGCGCGTTGCATTTGGGCAAGAGGAGAGTTGGTCCGATAATCGGGTCCGTGTGCCCGGTCCAGCATTTCTTTGCGGCGACCTGCAGGTGGAGGTGTGTCGATTTCTTTTTTACGGGATGGAATGTGTGGATACCGGTCGGCCATCCAGTCGGTTTCGACGTGGCAGACAGGCAGGCCGATGCTGCGGGCGGCGTCCATGGCGGGGCGGATGACGTCGGTCATGATGCGGTCGGCCTCGACGGTGGCCTGGGGCCAGCCCATGCCCACACAGTAGTTGACATCTATTTCCGGGCCGTCTGGGCAGCCGATGTTCCAGCAGTGCATGCCAATGAGGGCCGTGCGAGTGACCTCCAGGTCGAAGGTGACCGGTTCATAGCCGGGATGGTCAATGGGAAGAGCACGGTAATAGCGGGCATCCAATGTCAGGATCGGTTTGTGCGACATGGCGTCGGGGTGCAATTTGGTCATGGAGTTCAGGCCCGGTTTTGTTCGGCGACTTGCCGGACGATTTGCGCGACCATCTCGCAGTGCTCGGGCTGGTATTTTTCGCAAAAGGTAGACCAGCGAATGAAATTGGCCAAAAAGTCCCGGGCGTTGGGACAGGTGCTGGCATAATAGCTGTATTCGCGGGAGGCGGGAGGCGTGGAGAAGGGGTAGATTTTTTTCTCCGCCCGGTCGGTTAAAAAAGGTAGTGCAGCAGGCATGAGATAATATTTGCCCAGGCCCGCACCGGTGAGTCCGGCTTCGGCCACCTGTTGGGCAAACGCTTCAGCGTCACAGCGGAAGGCGGTTGGGTCGATGCTGAATCCGGCCATCCAGCAGGAGTAGACCTCCATGTAGTCGGGAATGGGGATGGGGATGATTCCCGGGATATCGGCGAGATGGGTGTAGATCAGGCGGATCATCCGGTCGATGTGTTCGACCGCCGGGCGAATGATTTCGAGCTGGCCCAGGGTGATGGCGGCCGTGGTGTGCGTCATGCGAAGAGCATAGCCGTTGACGGCATGGACCCGGCCCAGGCCTTCGACCATTTCTCCGCCGCGGCTCTGGCCTACAAATCGAATGCGTTCGGCCAGGGCTTCGTTGTCTGTGATGATGCAGCCGCCGACGTCAGACCCCAGGGTTTTTTCGGAGTCGAAGGAGTAGGCGGCGGCCGTGCCGAGGGTTCCGGCGAGGCGACCTTTGTAGGTGCCAAAGACGGCCTGGCATACATCCTCGTAGACAGCGAGACCGTGTTGTTTCGCCAGAGCATTGATGGGGTCCATGTCGCAGAGGATGCCGGTCATGTGTACGGCCAGAATGGCCCGGGTGCGGTTGGTGATCAACGGCTCAATGGTTCGGGCGCTAAGGTTCGGAGTGCCGGGCTCGGTGTCGGCAAAGACGGGGATGAAATTTTCTTTGATGAGGCCCATCACCGTGCCGTAGTCCGTAATGGGAGAGACGATGATTTCGTCGCCGGGTTCGAGGCCAGAAGCGGCGGATAGGATCATGAGGGCGGCGGTGCAGCCCGGTGCACCGATACAGTGTTTGACGCCCATTTCCTGTGCAAAGGCTTTTTCGAACCGGTCGATCATGTTGTGTTGTAAGCCGGAATCTACCACTTCCTGAAGATATGCCATGCAATTTGGACCCATAGTGCGGGGGAAGGTCTGAGGCAGGCTGCCGGTGAGTCCTTTGAAGGCTTCG
>JAPUJS010000572.1 GCA_027296045.1 bacterium
AGGCCGCCTGTGATGCCCTATTTGAGGGAAAGGACCCTGAGATCGATGTGGTAGAAGAAGATGAAGATATCGATGTGGGGGAACGGATGGTTCGCCGGTTGGTGTTTCAGCATGTCAACTTGAATCCGACCCAGGATTTGCCGGCCAGCCTGGCCCTGTTGAGCGTGGTGCACGACGTGGAACGGATTGGGGATTATGCCAAGAGTTTGGTGTATCTGGCCAGGTGGCGAACCGAGGAGACTGAAACGGGGGAACACGGCGTACTGTGCGGGGAAATTCGAGAGGCTATCGCGCCGATGGTTGGCCAAACCTTGAAAGCGCTTCGAGAAGGCGATGCGGAGCTCGCCCGGGAGGTGATGCGGAAAAGTCGGGAGGTCAAAAATATGACCCGTGTGCTCCTGGAATCGTTGCTCCAGGACGGGGGCGAAGGCCGGGAGGCGGTGGTGTGTAGCAGTGCGGCTCAATATTTGAGACGGATCAGTGCACATCTGTCCAATATTGCCTCCAGTGTGGCCAATCCGTTTGATCAATTGGCAGGAGATGAGGCATAAGAAAATAAAATCTTAATGACGTTGTCGAAGGTGTTGTAAGCTTTCAGGTCCCATCGTTTTGGCACCTTGACAGAACGGCCTGTTACCAAGATTTAACATGGGTGTAATAAAAGGGCTGAAAAAGCCCTTTTATTGTGCCCAGAATGTAACCCGTTTGTAACAGAAGTTTGTTATACTTATAGGCGCAATCAAATGGGAAATTCATTTTCGTTATACAGATAGGAGAAAAAGAAATGGCAGTAAAGAAAAATGGACGCAAAAAGCCGGCCCGTCGGCGGGTTTCATTCAAGCTGGACGCACCCAAGGCCCAGAGAGTGAATCTGGTGGGGACCTTTAACCATTGGGATCCGAAAGCACGTACGTTGCGACAAGACCCGAAAGGGACCTGGAAGACCAATATGCTTCTGGAACCCGGTCAGTATGAATTCCGATTTTTGGTCGATGGCAACTGGCGGAACGACCCCGAATCCAAATATGTGTGCAATGCATTCGGATCGGAAAATTGTGTCCGAGTTGTAGAGTGAGATGTTTTTTCAATTGAGGCAGTCAGGCCGTGGTGGTTTCCCGCTGCGGCCTGATTTTTTTGCCAAATAAGCTGAACGTTCTGAAAATCAAAAATAAAAAGCCCTGGGATGATGTTTTCCAGGGCTTTTTTTGATACCTATGATTTTTTGTAGCTAAGTTTCCTTTTGATTGCGAACGGACGCCGGCTGGTTTGGAGGCGACCCATTCGAAGAAGATGGGGAAGCAGGTGTGGACATCGGCGCTTGAGCAAAGAAGTCGGGAATCTCGATGTCTTCGCCCTGGACCCGTGCCATCAGGACGCCCTGGGCGCGGAGGCGAACCTCTCCATTGGTGGGCTGGACCATTTGGTCCATTCCATCGGGACCCAGTTCGCGAGCGCTGATGTTGTCGGCCAGGCAGACGCTGAGAATTTCGGAACGAATGCGTTTTACGATGGCCGGGTCTTCGACTGGACAGAGGATTTCTACGCGGCGGCGCAAATTCCGGGGCATCCAGTCGGCGCTTCCGATGTAGACTTCCGGTGTGCCTCCGTTTTCGAACGAGTAAATCCGACTGTGTTCCAGATATCGACCTACGATGCTGCGGACCCGGATATTTTCGCTCACACCGGGAACGCCGGGCCGGAGACAGCAGATGCCCCGGACGATCAGGTCGATTTCAACCCCGTTTTGAGAGGCCCGGTAGAGCGCATGGATGATTTTGTCATCCTGGAGAGAATTCATTTTTGCGACAATGCGGGCGGGGCGACCGGCTTTGGCGTGTTCGATTTCCCGGTCGATCTTGGCCAACAGGCTATCCAGCATGGTAAATGGTGCCACCAGGACTTTGCTGACGGCCGGGTGAGAGGACTGGGTTGTAAGCAGGTTGAATACTTCGGCGACATCGGCCGTGATATCCGGGCGGGCGGTCAGGAGGCCCACGTCGGTGTAGAGGCGGGCTGTATCGGGGTTGTAGTTGCCGGTGCCGATGTGCGCATATCGTCGGATGCCATCGGTTTCACGGCGAATCAGGAGGGAAAGCTTGCAGTGTGTCTTGAATCCCACAACCCCGTAGACAACACAGACACCGGCGTCCTGGAGCTGGCGTGCCCACTGGATGTTGGATTCTTCGTCGAATCGGGCTTTGAGTTCCACGACCACGGTGACTTCCTTACCGAGGTCGGCGGCGTTGATCAGGGAATGGATGATGGGGGAGTCGTCGGTGGTTCTGTAGAGTGTTTGTTTGATGGCCAATACTTTGGGATCTACGGCAGCGGCATTTACGAACTGGACCACAGGTTGAAACGAGTCATAGGGATGATGCAAGAAGATGTCGTTTTCGCGGAGGTTCGCAAAATAAGCACTATAGCTTTCCTGGAGCGGTTCAATGGGCTGGTAGGATTGATATTTTAGATCTGGTCTGGGTGTGTCGCTGTAGAGCATCATTAACCGGTTGAGATTGACCGGGCCTTTTGCGAAATAGATCTGCCAGTCTTTGAGATTATCGTTTTTTTGGAGCCGGGAGACGATTTGGGAAGAGGCGTCCACATCGACTTCCAGCCGGACGGTATCGCCTTTGCGCCGGTTTTTGAGTTCACTTTGAATGGCCAGCAAGAGGTCGTCGGCCTCTTCTTCATCGAGATAGAGATCGCTGTTTCTGGTGATGCGGAAGGCCGCCGTGTCCAGAATATGGTAGCCGCGGAAGAGTTCGGGAATGTGCTGTTGAACCAGGTCGGCCAGGAAGACATAGTCCACACGACGGCTTTCGTCTTCTTTGGGAAGGCGAATGAGCCGGGGCAACAGGCGGGGAACCTGGACCAGGCCGAAGAGGGTTTCGTTGTCGTGGCTTCGCAGGAGGACGGCGATACAGAGGACTTTGTTGATGAGCCGGGGGTAGGGGTGTGCGGGGTTGACGGTGATGGGGGTAAGGACCGGGTGGAGTTCGCGTTGGCAATAGTCCTGAATGAACGTTCGTTCCTGGCCATCGAGGCTGTCCAGGGTGCGGATGTGGACGTCGGCTTGATGGAGGGCCGGGAGGAGTTCGTTGTTCCAGCAGTCATACTGGATGTCGACCAGGCGGTGAGTTTCTTCGGACAGGGCCAGGAGTTGCTCTTCGGGCAACATACCGTCAGGGCCGTGTTCTTCTATGCCTGCTTCGAGTTGTTGGAGCAGACCGGAGACCCGTACTTCAAAGAATTCGTCCAGGTTGTCGGCAAAGATGCCAAGGTACTTGACCCGTTCCAGCAAGGGATTCTGGGGGTCCTTGGCCTCTTGAAGAACGCGTTCATTAAATTTGAGCCAGGAAATATCCCGGTTGATGTAGAGTTGAGGATCTCGAAGGTCCATTGTAATAGCCGGAGGGAAGCGTTTTAAACGCGACAGAAATTACTTCCAATGTCGAAGTTCCAATAGGATGAATTTTTTAACCTTATATAATAACATGAATCAGGGGGATAAGTCAAACGGAAATGGGCAGGTTGGACGCTGAATCTACGGTGTTAAAATGCTTACAGGGCTTTTTTATTGACCCCTTGGTATTGCCACCTTATCTTAACATAGGATCGATAGCAAGGTGGTGGATCGATGTCCCCAGCCAGGGGTGGTGTGCCCTGAAGGGCGCGTTACAGGGGCGGTTTCAGACCCTGGATGTGAAGAGAGGGGGAAGTGACGGCCTTAATTGATTATTTATAATGAGTTTATTTGGGGTTGTGCCGTTGGGATAAACCGTTATATTTAAGGAATCTGTTTTGGCAGAAATGGTGGGACATCTGCACGGTGAAAAAGCCCGTTTCTGTGAACGATGCGGCACCCGGCTTGGGGTGCAGGAACTCGAAGGCCAGTTGCGACCGATCTGCCCTGCTTGCGAATTTGTGGTCTATCGAGATCCCAAAGTTGCCGCAGGGGTTATTGTTACCCTGAACGGTGAGGTGGTGTTGCTCCGCCGGGGGATTGAACCTTCGCTTGGCAAATGGGTATTTCCTGGGGGATATGTGGATGTGGGCGAACCTACCGGGGTTGCGGCTGTGCGGGAGGCGAAGGAGGAAGTGGGGCTGGATGTTGAAGTTGAGGATTTGCTGGGCGTGTATTCTTATGTCGGCGTCCAGGTGGTGCTGGTGGTATATGCAGGCAGAGTGACCGGCGGAGAGACCCAGGAGAATTTTGAAGCGCCGGAGATCCGGACGTTTCAAGTATCAGACATTCCCTGGAAAGAACTGGCATTTCAGAGTACGGGAGAGGCTTTGCGGGATTGGGTGAAGCGTTATAAGGCGTAATCTGGAGAGATACATGCTGTATTCATTTCGGGTAGAATTTGAGACCGATTCCGAAACCGGTGATATCGTTGTTTCCTTGCCAAGCCTTAATCATACCGCAGATAGCGGGGAACATGTAGAAGAAGCGCTTGAGAACCTTCAAGAACTCGCCGTTGGATTTATTGAGGTGCTTCGAGAGCGGGGCGATAAAATACCGGAAAGCGATCCTCCTGGGGAAGGTACATTCCTTTTTTTGGAGGTTGACAGTCCTGCTTCCGTACAGGTATAGGGATGGCGCAATTAAAGCCTCTGCGTGGACGGGAAGTTTTGAGGAAATTACAAAAGGCCGGATTTGAAATCGTTCGAATCAAGGGTAGCGCTCATTATCTAAGACACCCGGAATCTGGACGATTTACCTCTGTTCATCTTCATGGTAATCGGGATATTTCCGTTTCTCTTTTGAGAAAGATCGTAGTTCATCAGGCAGGCTTGACAATAGAAGAGTGGGTTGCGCTTTAAGTTAAAGAAAAGAAAGGATACTATGTTTAAGACGATTGAAGAGGTTGAGGAGAAGTTCGCAGGTGAGGGCTATATCGCGGATCGGACACTGGCGACGACGATTTTTTTATCGGCCGCACTGGGTAAACCCATTTTTCTAGAGGGCGAGCCCGGGGTTGGCAAGACCGAGGTGGCCAAGGTGATGGCCAGTATCTTGAATACAGACCTCATTCGACTCCAGTGTTATGAAGGGCTGGATGCCAATACGGCGCTTTATGAATGGAACTATCCCAGGCAAATGCTGGAACTGCGGCTGGAAGAAGCCCGGGGCGTGAGCAAGGATGAGATTGGAAAAAATATTTTCCACGAAGATTTTTTGCTCAAACGCCCGCTTTTAAGTGCGATTCAATCAGAGGGAGACACCCGACCGGTTCTGCTGATCGACGAAGTCGATCGGGCGGACGAAGAGTTTGAGGCCTTCCTTTTAGAGGTGTTGTCCGATTTTCAGATTACGATTCCCGAAATCGGGACCATCACCGCCAAGCAAGTGCCGTTTGTAGTGCTGACCTCTAACCGCACCCGAGAATTGCACGATGCGTTGAAACGGCGGTGTTTGTACCTCTGGATCGACTATCCGACCTTTGAAAAGGAGATGGAGATTGTGAAATCCAGGGTGTCGGATATTAAGGAGGAACTTTCGCGGCAGGTGTGCGGGTTTATGCAGGTGATGCGGACTCGGGATTTTTATAAAAAACCGGGCGTGGCCGAAACCATCGACTGGGCACTGGCACTGTTGGCGATGAATATCGAAGAATTAAACCCGGAGACGGTGGATGCGACGTTGGGATGTGTGTTGAAATATAAGGAAGATATCGAAAAGATTCAGGAAGACGGCCTCCCGCAACTGATTGAGAAGGTGCGTATGATGCGGGATCGGGTGACGCTAACCTAAATGTTTCGGGTTTTGAGATCCAGTTATTTGGAACCCATGATGGAGGATGTCGATGGCACAGGTGACGCAAAACATGCTGGGCCGGGTGGTGTCATTTTCGAGGGCGTTGCATCGGGCGGGGGTGGAGGTCAATTCGGGAAACCTGATTGATCTGTGTCAGAGCTTTGAGTA
>JAPUJS010000573.1 GCA_027296045.1 bacterium
TTGGGAACCGCCGGCAAGTAGCTCTTGTATTCCAGCAGCTTGTCCGGGCCCCGGTGCAAAAGCCCGATATGGGGGTCGGCCCGTTCGATGATCTCGCCGTCCATTTCCAGAACCAGACGCAGCACCCCGTGGGCCGACGGGTGCTGGGGGCCGAAGTTGAGATTGAAATTCCTGATTTGGGTTTCGGCCATCAGGCGTCCTCTTTCTTATTGGGGTCTTCGGCGTCCACCAGGTGGTGGCTTCTTTTGGATTTGACCGGGTGATCTTTGGTGGCGACTGGCCGGTGGTGTATCAGGCATGTGAATATCCGGTTTGGGTGGAGACGTTGGAAGAGGCGGTTTCGGGGTGTTCGGAAGCGGAACTTCGGAAGTTATTTTACGACAATGCGATGGCGTTTTACCGGTTGGAGTAATGCTGGGATCGCAGAGGGCCGCAGAACCCATCCCGTTCCCTTCCCCTTAGAACCCTTAGAAAAGGAGTTTGTTTTGCAGATGAAGAGCTATGAGACGTATGTTTTGGGAACGCCCTGGCGGAATTTGACGTATTTGTTTTTGGAATTGGAAGATGGAACGCGCGGGGTTGGAGAGGCGCGGGTATTGGGGAAGACGCATACGGTGATTGAATTTTTAAAGGATGTGGAGCGGCATTTTATCGGGCACGATGTGTTTGATATTGAGGATATGTATCGGCGGTTTACGCTGCTGGATTTTGGCGTGGCGGGAGAAGTCGTGATGACGGGGTTGGCGATGGTGGAGATGGCGGCCTGGGATTGTATTGGGAAATTGACAAATCAGCCGGTGTATAGGCTCATGGGTGGAAAGGTGCGGGATCGGGTGCCGGCCTATGCAAATGGGTGGTATACGGTGGAGCGGTCTCCAGAAGCGTATGCAAAGGCGGCCCAGAAGGTGGTGGATCGGGGGTATCTGGGGTTGAAGTTTGATCCGTTTGGCAATGGCGATTTGGAATTAACGCGGGACGAGTATTTCAAGTCGATCGAGTTGATCGAGGCGGTTTATGATGTGATTGGGGATCGGGTGCAGATGTTTGTGGAGATGCACGGGCGGTTTGCGCCCCATCAGGCGATTGAGATTGCCAAAGATATTGAAAAGTTCAAACCGGGGTGGATTGAAGAGCCCACGCGGCCGGAGGATCTGGGGGCGTTGACAAAGGTGGCGATGCACACATCGATCCCGATAGCGACCGGAGAGCGGTTGTATAAGGCGGCGGAGTTTCGAGATTTGTTTCCGATGCGGGTGGTGGATATTATTCAACCGGATGTGAACCAGTGTGGTGGGTTGTTGGAGACGAAGAAGATTGCGTCCACAGCGGAGAGTTATAATGTGATGGTTGCGCCCCACAATGTGGGAGGGATTATCACGACGGTGGCGACGTTGCATTTGATGGTGACACTGCGCAATGGGAAGGTGTTGGAGCATTTTAACGATTTTGCAGATGCGCATGTGAAACAGGCCGGGACGCCTTATCCGGAGGTTGTAGATGGGTATTTTGAACTGCCCGGTGGCCCCGGATGGGGTGTGGAAATGGACATCGATTTTCTCCAGAAGCACGATGGGATTTTGGTGGATGGAATTTATCAAGATCCCGGGTTGAATATGTTTGTAAACCCGGACTGGTCCAAGCGGGATCAGGAAGCATACGAACAATAAATGGATTTGTTGAAACCCTAACTTTGAGATGAGGCTCTAATCTGCCGATGCGCGTTTATGCCATCATACTTGCCGCCGGTTCTGGAAGACGGATGGGAACTGAGGTGCCGAAACAGTTTCTGGATCTTTTGGGCAAGCCGGTTTTAGCACATACGCTTCAAGCATTTGAAGAAGCAGATTGTATCGACGCGGTGGTGCTGGTTACGGCTTCTGGTCAGGTGGATGTTTGCCGGGAGCAGTTTGGTCCAGATGCCGGATTTGGAAAAGTGGTACGGGTTGTTGCTGGTGGGATAGAACGTCAGGATTCGGTGGCAGAGGGGTTGGCGGCGATTGGTGCGGATGCAGGGGTGGTGGCGATTCACGATGGGGCTCGGCCGTTGGTTCGCCCCAAAGAGATTGAGGCGGTTGTGGAGGCCGCTCGAAAGACGGGTGCGGCGGTCCTGGGGACGCAGGTGACGGATACGGTCAAGGTTGTGAACGGGGCACAGCTAAAAAAAACGTTGGATCGATCGCGACTTTGGGCGGTGCAAACACCGCAGGCTTTTCGAGTTGAGGTGATTCGTCGGGCACATGAAGCTGCAAAAGCCGATGGGTTTTTAGGCACGGATGATACGGCATTGGTAGAGCGGTTGGGGGAGACGGTGTCTGTGGTGCCCGGACGACGGGATAATGTGAAGGTGACCACACCGGAGGATCTGGCGGCAGCCGAGGATTTGTTGAGGAGGCGTGCAGGTGTGTCATTGCGAATTGGACAGGGCTATGATGTACACCAACTGGTGGAGGGACGACTGTTGATTTTAGGGGGGGTGACGGTGCCTTTTGAGAAGGGATTGTTGGGGCACTCGGATGCCGATGTGTTGTCCCATGTAGTGATCGATGCCATACTGGGTGGTTTGGGGGCGGGAGATATCGGGCAGCGTTTTCCGGATACCGACCCGGACTACAAGGGGATTTCGAGTCTGGTTTTGCTGGAGCGGGTGGCCGAGCTGGTGCGGGATACACATGCAGAGGTGTTGAATGTGGATGCAACGGTGATGGCCCAGCGGCCAAAGCTGGCACCACACATTCCCGAGATGCGGGAGCGAATGGCCGAGGCGCTGGGGATTTCTGTGGACCGGATATCTGTGAAGGCAACCACCACGGAAGGGCTGGGGTTTGTGGGGACAGGGGAAGGGATGGCTGCCCAGGCGGTGGCTTTGGTGCAGGTGTTATAATTGATAGTGTGAGGGTTATGCATTGGAGTATTTGAGTCAGCTTGGAGTGTCGTTTCTGACGTTTTTGAATGCACAGCCGCCGGGGTGGATTTATTTTTTTCTCTTTTTAGGGGCGTTTATGGAGAATATTACGCCTCCGATTCCGGGGGATATGCTGATTGTGTTTGGGGCCTATTTGGCGGGAGTTGGGATTATTGGGTTGTGGCCGGCGTATTTTGTGATGTGGGCGGGCAGTGCACTGGGGTGTATGGTGGTGTATGGGGTTTCGTTCTGGAAGGGGCGAGACTGGATTTTGCACCTGGGCAAGCCGTTTGTCACAGTGGAAAGTTTGGATAAGGCCGAGGTATGGTTTCAGCGATATGGCGATAAAATTGTTGTTTTCAATCGCTTTATGCCAACTGTTCGGATGTTTGTGGGGGTGGTGGCAGGGGTGAGTCGGATGCATCCGGTGCGGATGACGCTCTATGTGGTTTTGGGGACGTTTTTGTGGAATAGTATACTGGTGTATTTTGGGGTGACGGTGGGAGAGAATTGGCAGGTTGTCATTGATGTGATGAATGCGTACAATCGGGTTTTGATGGGGTTGATGGTCGCTGGTGGGGTCGGCTACTGGTTCTGGCGGCGGAAGCAGAAAAGCAGACATGGGCAAGATGCGTCTGATCCGATGGACCGGCAGGTATAATCCAAGCAGGAGGATTTATGGGTAAAAAAATCCGGGTGGCTGTATTATTCGGTGGCAAGTCGGCCGAGCACGAAGTGTCCCTTCAATCAGCGCGTAATATTGTCGATGCCATCGATAAGGATAAGTATGAGGTGACGCTGATCGGGATTCATAAGTCCGGGCAATGGTTTTTGAACGATGGCGCAAAGCTGATGCTTCCGGAAGCCAATGAGCAGGGATTGGCCGAGGTGAAGGATTCAACCGCGCTGGTGACACTGATGCCGGAGAGCAAAGGCGAGTTGATGCGGCCGTTCGATTCCAGTTCGGTAGGGACGGTGGATGTGGTGTTCCCGATTTTGCACGGCCCGATGGGAGAGGATGGTACGGTGCAGGGTTTGTTGAAACTGGCCGATGTGCCGTTTGTGGGTGCCGGAGTTTTGGGTTCGGCGGTGGGGATGGACAAGGATGTCATGAAGCGTTTGATTCGGGATGCGGAAATTCCTACGTCGGATTTTGTGGTGCTGCATCGATTCCAGGCAGTCGAGGCAAATTTTGACTCCATCCAGTCCCAATTGGGTTTGCCACTGTTTGTGAAGCCGGCAAATATGGGGTCGTCGGTGGGGGTGAGCAAGGTGGAGGACGAGGCGGGTTTTCGGGCTGCGCTAAAAGAGGCGTTTCAATTTGATTCCAAGATTTTGATCGAGGAATTTATCGAGGGGCGTGAGGTCGAATGTTCGGTGTTGGGCAATGAAAATCCGATCGTTTCTGTGGTTGGTGAGGTTTTGCCAACCCATGATTTTTATTCCTACGAAGCAAAATATCTGGATGAAAACGGCGCGGTTTTGAAAATTCCAGCCCAGTTGCCCAAAGAAACAGTCAAACGGATTCAGGAGGTGGCCATTCATACCTTCCAGGTGCTGTGTTGCGAAGGAATGGCCCGGGCCGACTTCTTTTTAAGGCCAGATGGGGAGGTGATGGTCAACGAGATCAATACCATTCCCGGGTTTACACGCATCAGCATGTATCCCAAGCTCTGGGAAGCGAGTGGAATTTCGTATTCGGAGTTGATCGACCGGCTGATTCAACTCGCGATGGAGCGATACGAGCGAGAACAGAAATTGAAGACGTCCTATGATTTTTGAAAAAACCTGAATTCGGTTGCCCACCGACCCCAACTTTTATATCTTTATGCTTCAAGCCGCCCTAGCTCAGCTGGTAGAGCAACGGATTTGTAATCCGTAGGTCGGGAGTTCGAATCTCCCGGGTGGCTCTTTTTATTTGACTGTCTAAGAGTAATTTACGACGGCTCCCATCGGGAGCCGTTTCTGCTATGAGGCTCATTCTCCATATATTCTCCATCAAAATTCCTTGGTGACAGAATCTGTGGACCACCAAAATCTTAGCACATACCCTGTGCGTGTTCCTCAATATTCAGCTCCAACGAGATCC
>JAPUJS010000574.1 GCA_027296045.1 bacterium
TTTTAAATCGATAGTGTGCAACGGTGGGGATGTCGGATCTCAGTAACGCCTGGTGCCGTTGAGAGAACGGTTGTGGGAAGCCAGGATGGAGTGGCCTGACGGGCTAAGTTGCTGTTTCGCGTCTTTGAATCACATAATCGGCGATATGGATAATGGTGTCGGTCCAGATGCGGTGACGGTTTTGGTCCAGGTATGCGCACAGGTCACGAAATGCTGATGTTTCGATGGCAATGTGATCGCCGCCCACGCCGTGCATGCAAATGACGCCCCACCAGCCCTGTTCGACGGCGTTTTCGGTATAGGCGATCATGTCGGCACCCGAGTGGCCCTGTACGGAAAAGGACCAGATGTAGGAGAGGTCGATCACACGGGGGTTGTTGGGGCGTTCGCCGCCGCCGCGGGCAACTTTGAAACGTCGGGCGACGACGGGAACGTAGGACTGCCTGTTTTCACCGGAACCCACGTAGGCTTGATAGCAGGGGTAGCAGAAGCTGCGGTCGCCCGCTTGTTCGGGGAAGAGATCATTCATCGCTTCGGTGGCCCGGTCGATGGTATCTTCGATGTCGGCAAGGGCGAGTTTTTCCAGGCAGTAGCCGTCTTTGCGAAAGCCAAAATTGCACGAGCAGGGATGGTCGATGGTGTGGTTGCCCATTTCGTGTCCGTTTTGGCTGGCCTGTTGCCAGCGGGGTAGGTCTTCCTTCCAGGTGGATTTACGTCCGGGGTTGACGTAAAATGTGCCTTTCAGGCGGTGGTCGTCCAGGCACGGGAGGGCGTTGTTGAGCTGGCTCTGCGCGTTGTCGTCGAAGGTGAGAGAGATCGCGCCTTGTATGTTTTCGGGCCAGAAGTCGGATGTGTTTTGCATGGTGTTCTTTCCTTACGGGCGATACACACCCTGGGGGAGAAGCATCTGGTTATTGCGTCGGCAGCACGTCGATATCGGTGCCACTGCGGTAGGCCAGGGCGTCTTCGATTATGCGGATGATGTCGTATTGTGGCTCAAAGCCGATGCGCTCTCGAGATTTGGTGAGGTCATATTCGTAAAAGGTGGGGGGGCCTTGCAGAATGGCTTCCTGAAAGGGAATGTCCAGGCGCTGAGAAAGATATGGTACGGCTTCGTCCCAGGTGAAGGGGCGGGGTCCGGCCAGTTGGAAGGTCTGGCCGATTGCGGCGGGTTTGTCCAGCGCACAGGCACAGCCGTGGACAATGTCCCGCACATCGGCGATGTGCTGTTTATAGACCCGTCCGTTGGCGTCTTTTAAGAGCAGGAGGCGTTCTTCGCCTGCCCAGAGGGTTTTGAGTTCGGGGCGTGTTTTGAGTTTGCTCAGGTAAAACTGGCGGAAGTCGAGGATTTCGCCGGCCCCGACCACCAGACAAAAACGGAGGATGGTGATGGGCAAGTCATAGGTGCGGTGGTAGCCGTTGCAGAGCTCTTCGCCAATCGATTTGGACATCGCATACCATCCGGAAGGCCGACGTGGCAAGGTGTCCTGATCGATGGGATCGGTCATGCCCTCGGGGGGATATTTGGCGTAGACGGCGTCGGTGCTGGCAAAAAGGAAATGTTTGAGCTTGCCGTGGTCGACGGCGGCTTTGAGCATGTGGAAGGTGCCTTTGACGTTGATGTCAAAGTAGTCGGCACCGGTGAATGGACCGCCGCCCTGGAAGGCAGCGCCCAGGTGATAGACTGCATCCACGCCTTCCATAACGCTCTGGACGTCTTTGAGGTTGGTGAGATTGCCTTCATGGAGGTCCAGGTTCAGGCCTTCGAATTTTTCAATTCTGGGGTCCTGGGGCCAGACCAGACCGCGGACCGTATGCCCCTGTTTTAACAGCAGGGATGCCAGATTGCCGCCAATGCGACCGGTGATGCCGGTGATGAGAATATGCATGAAAAATTCCCGGTTTTTGTAGGTGAAACGGTGGGTTTATAGGTACTGAAAGTTGTGGGGGAAATCAAGGGGTTATCGCACAGGGTGGGCAAAACCGGCGATTGTTTCAAACGGATGCTATATAAAGAGGTGGGATGCCGATTTTTCTTGCTGATGGGCGAATTTTTTCGTTACCATGAACATCGGCTTTATTTCGGAATCTGTTGATCACGGGAGGGATCTATGTTTCAACCCATTTCCCCTGCCGAACTCAGGGTGCTGATCAATCGGCAGCCACGGGTTCGGCTGGGACATTTACCAACGCCCCTGGAGTTTTGTCCCAGGTTGACAGAAACGCTCGGAGGGCCTAAGATTTATATCAAGCGGGACGATTGCACGGGGCTTGCTTTTGGGGGCAACAAGACGCGCCAGCTGGAATTCACCGTGGCACAGGGAATCGAGCAAGGAGCCGATGTGCTGGTCGGGGGGGCCGGGTCTCAGTCCAATCATTGCCGGCAATTGTCTGCTGCAGCGGCCAAGCAGGGGGTGGATTGCGCAATTGTGGTGGTGAAAGATCACAAGAGCGGGACCATCCAGGGGAATTTGTTGCTGGACAATTTGCTGGGTGCCCATGTAGAAATGGTGGAGGTGGATTCTCAGGAGTTTCTGGACGAGGCCAAAGAGGAACTGGTTGCCCGATTGGAGCGAGACGGCCGAAAGCCCTTTGTGGTGATGCAATCAGCCAACCGGCCTTTTGGCGCCCTGGGATATGCGTTGTGCGTTGCCGAACTGGCCGATCAGTTTGAACGAATCAAAGAAACGCCGACCACCGTGGTGGTGTGTTCGGGCAGTTGTACACAGCCGGGTTTGATTTTTGGAAATCAGGTTCTGGGCATGGACATGCGCGTTATCGGGATCCGTCCGATCCAATGGTCCTACAATATTAAAGAAGCGTTTTTAGGCGTATTGAAGCGGATGAACGAGGTGTTGGGGATGGAGGTGCCGTTTTCGAAATCGGATATTTTGAACCTGGATCAGTACATCGGACCCGAGGGCTACGGGTACTGTTCGCCGGATGGAAATGAAGCGTTGCGTTTGTTTGCAAAAACCGAAGGGATTTTGCTGGAGCCGATCTATACGGGCAAAGCGATGGCGGGGCTGATGGATCTGGTCAAGATCGGTGAGATTGGGCCGGATGAGACGGTCGTGTTTGTACACACGGGAGGCACACCGGCTTTGTTTGCTTATGCGGATGAACTGATCGCACAATCGTGAATGAATGGAGGAGTAGGGAGTTCTTATCAAGGAGGCCGTATGCAACTCTCCGAATTAATAAATCCGCCGCCCGAGTTGTCACCCGAGACGTTTTCGGATTTATTCGAGCACTGTCGCCCCCGGCCGCGTGAGGAGCGGTGGATGGACGTGATGTGGATTCCCGAACTCTGGGAAGCCCGGCAGGCGGCTGCAAGAAAGCAGAAGCCGCTGTTTTTGTGGGCAATGAACGGACATCCGCTGGGCTGTGTGTGAAACAACGGTGTGGTGCGCCGTGCGCGCACCTATTCAGATCCTCGGGTGATTGATTTGTTGAATGAGAAGTTTGTACCCGCAGCGATCAATATCAACGGTCTGCAGCGGCAAGATGATGAGGAAGGCCGATTTTTTCGGCTGATTTCCTGGCAGGGGCGATACAAAAAGTCGTTTGAAGAAGCGATGAGGCAGCGGTTTCAGACCGATCACGGGTTGTGTCATCAAGGGCAATTTGTGACAACCGTGGAAGGAGAGCTTTTGGGGTCCCGACATACGGCCGATGTGGAGCAGTTGTTGGATATGCTGCATCAGGCGTTGGAAAATTGGGAAACGCGTTCGACACAGCGAGGGGTGACGGAAATGGACGCGGTGGAACGGGACGAGCGGTTTGTGTGGGAATATCCAGAGGATGGGTTGGTGCTGCACATCGGGTGTTGTGATTTGCCCCGGGCGGTGGACCGGAGGGAGCCGGAGAGGCGCAACGATCACAATCAGGATTTTTTGTGGATGACCCAAGAAGAGATGCTGGCCATCGTGCCCGAAGGCGTGGAGACAGGCGACCGATTTCCATTGCCGGAATCGGTACATTGGAGGCTGGTGCGCTATCACCTGCTGGATTCCGTGCGGGGTGAAACAAATGCCTGGCCGGTGGAAGCGCCCCGGGATATAACCATTGAGCTGGAGGCAACGGCTGTGGATGAGGATCGGGTGGAACTGGAGATTCACGGGTCGGGCACGTTGAGCCAGTTGGGAGACTGGTGTATCGGCGCACCCCGGCAGTCGGTCTACCAGCGGGAGGAGATGTGTTGTTTGATCCAGGAGCGGGGGTTTGATACCGAACTTCTGGGGTATGCAACATTGGATCGGAGAACAAAAAGGTTCACAGCATTCGACCTTCTGGCTGTGGGCACGCGATGGGGCGGAACAAGGTATAATGTGCGCAGCAACGATACCGAGCCGGCACCCTTGGGGATTGCGATGACGATTGCAGGAACGGAGACGCTGGATCGCACGCCGCCCCACGCAAGTCCGAGGTCCTATTTTGACGCTTAACTTGAATGGAACTTGCAGATAGGATCGTCCGCACCGGAAGATGGATTTCTGGTGCTTTTTGTGACCATTCCGACGCCTGAGCGGCTACTACCGCTTGCATGACCCTTTCCCAAGGGAGGAACTGTGTTGAAAATTGTTGTGCCAGACCGGGAACGACACCTGGGGGCGATTTCTGATTTATGGGGCAGTTTGCGTCGGCAATGTGCCGGACATCTGACAGATCCGTATTGTGATTGGGCGACGTCCCGAGTTGGGTTGCTGGACGATCGAGTGGTGACTTTCTGGGGCGTATTCGGGCTGGATCTGCGGGTGGATTCGGCAAGTTTGCGAACGGCGGGCGTAAACTGGGTGGCAACGCATTCCGGCTATCGCAGGAAAGGGCGGATGGAAGAGACTGGACAGGCGGCCTTAGCGGCGATGCGGGAGCAGGGATATGATTTGACGGTGATGAATGGGATTGAGGGATATTACGAGCGGTTCGGGTATGTATTTGCCTGGCCAAAGGTTAATTTTTATCTGTCTGCCGATGTTTTGCCTTCCGATAAACCGGGGGTTCAAATTCAGGAATTTACGCCGGGCCATCGAGAGGATCTGGCTGCCATTTACAATCGCACCTATGCAGGGGTGACGGGCACGGCGGTGCGGCCGACCCATCGGTCGTTTAAATGGCCCGGGGAGTTTCAGGGATATGCCTGGTTGGACGAAAGCGGGAAGACCGCCGGTTATGTCGTTGGCAGTCGGGGGAGTCGGAGCGGATATCCTTTTGATTGTGTAGATGCAGCGGGCGATCCGGAGGCTATTTTGCAGGTGGTGGGTTTTCTGGCACATCGGTGGGGATATCGGGAGATCCAGTTCGACCGCATTCCGTTGCGGTCTATGTTGGTGCAACAGTTGCGGCAGTTGGGCTGTACGGTGGAGGCGGATTACCCCCAAAGCGGTGGATATATGATCCGCATTGTGAATCTGCACTCCTTGCTGGAAAAATTGTGCGGCGTTTTGTCCGAACGATTGAAGCGGTCCCACTTTCAGGACTGGCAGGGCCATCTTCTCATTGGGCTGGAGAAAGAAGGTGTGATTTTGGAGATCGACCGGGGAAGTGTGTGCCTCGCGCCTTCCGGGACGACCGACCATGCGATCCGAGGGGGCGATAGATTGGCGCAACTGGTGGTGGGAACCGAAGCGCCGGACGAGGTGATGGACGGGATGCAGGTGAATGGCCAGGCAAAGGAATTGGTCGAGGTATTGTTCCCCAAACAGGATCCACAACTTTCGGTTGTGGACTTATAAGGTTCATCCGGGATTTTGGCGGGTACTTTGATAAGGGACAGAATAGTACCCACTTCAGATCAATTTTCCCCGCGCAGATAAAATGACTCTATTTAAATAACTATTTATTAAATAACTATTTATAGAAAAATAAACGCGAA
>JAPUJS010000575.1 GCA_027296045.1 bacterium
ATGAAGAAAGAATGTGAGAACCATGTATCAAATAGAACCCCCCATTCGGGAAGACCGAATGGGGGGTTTAACATGTCCAGAGATATTGGGATCATTGCCCTTTCAACGAGACCGTCGTATCTTGTTCCAGTCATCAGAATCCCCGGACACGATCCCCAAGGTTAGAAACGATGGAAGCAAAACGCCGGATCAGAAACATAGGCATCCTGGCACACGTCGATGCCGGCAAAACCACAGTGACCGAACACATGCTGTTTCTCAGCGGCAGCATCAAATCCATCGGCAATGTGGACAAAGGTACCAGCCAATCGGACGGTCTCGATATCGAAAAAAAACGTGGCATTTCTGTCCGCGCCACCACCCTGTCCTTCCCCTGGAAAGATGTTCAAATCAATCTCATCGACACCCCAGGCCACGTCGATTTTTCTGCCGAAGTAGAACGCTCCCTCCGCGTGCTCGATGGTGTCGTCCTGGTCCTTTCCGCCGTCGAAGGCATCCAGGCCCAGACCGAATCCATCTGGCAAGCCCTCGAAGCCCTGAATCTCCCCGTGATCCTTTTCATCAATAAAATCGATCGCATCGGCGCAAACACAGATGCACTATTCCACAGTCTCCAGAAAGAATTCTCCCCGGATATGATTCGGCTCAATCGCGCCGAAAACGAAGGCGAATCACATGCAACCATAACGGATCTGTCTGAAGATCAGAAAAACGAAGGGATCGAACGCATTGCCGAAAAAGACGACGCCCTCCTCGAAACCTATCTCAACGAGGAATCGATCGCACCCGAAACACTCCAAAACGTCCTGACAAAATGCGTACAAAAACGCCAGCTATTTCCCGTACTGTGCGGATGTGCAAAAAACAATATCGGTATTGAAATCCTGCTCGATCAAATCGTTGCATCTTTCCCCGATGCCAGCACAGCGTCTGATCAACCCGTCTCAGGCGTGGTCTTCCGACTGGATCACGACCCCAAACTGGGACGGATCGCGGGCGTCCGTTTGTATACAGGCCAGGTCCAGAATCGCGATACCGTTTTAAACACCACCGCCAACCGAGAAGAAAAAATCACCCAAATCAAAAAGGTTGGCCTCAATAAATACGAAGATACAGGCATCCTTCAGGCAGGCGACATCGGTTTTCTGTGCGGAATGCCCGAGGCAAAAATCGGCGATATCCTTGGCGACCCCGGACCCGTTCCGGGCAATTATACCTTAAGTGAACCGCTCTTATCCGTTCAGGTCAAGCCCCAGGACGAAGCAGACCACACGCGTCTGGCCGAAGCACTCCAGCAACTTGCCAGCGAAGACCCACATCTCCATTTCGAGTGGTTCAACCAGGAACGGGAACTACACATCAAAATCATGGGGGCAATTCAAACCGAGATTTTAACCGACATTCTGAAAAACCGGTTTGAGATCGACGCCCACCTGACCGACCCAACAGTCATTTACAAAGAAACACCCACAAGCATAGATTACGGTGCCGACAGATATACCATGCCAAAACCCTGCTGGGCGGTCCTAAAATTCCGGCTCGAACCTGGAGAACGTGGGACCGGTGTATCTTACCATTCCGAAGTCAGAACCAATGATGTTAAACAGAAATATCAAAGCGAAGTTGCAAAAACCATCCCCGAAGCCCTGGAACAGGGCATCAAAGGCTGGGAAGTCACCGATTTGAAAATCACATTCACCGAAGGCGGCGACCACGTGCTTCACAGCCGCCCGGGGAACTTCCGACTGGCCACCAATATCGCACTCATGAAAGGCCTGACCGCAACAGATACCACACTCCTCGAACCCATCCTCGCCTTCCGCATCTCCGCACCCGAAGAATTCATCGGCAAAGTCACATCCCACATCATTGAAATGCGTGGCAGCTTCGAGCCTGCCGAAATCACCAACGGCAAATTCACTCTCCAAGGCAAATTCCCACTGGCCACATCCATGGATTATACTATCCGCTTAAGCTCCCTAACCGGCGGCAAAGCCAGGTTTTCGGCACATTTGGACTGCTACGAAGCCTGCCCCGATCATCTGGGTGTCATCCGAGAATACAAAGGCATCAACCCCCTGGACAGATCCAAGTATATCTTAAAAATGCGCGGCGCTATCACCACTTCTGCAACGGCTTGAGAGAAACACCCCATGAAATGGCCTTGCCACCCAGGCATTGCCCCCAAACGCAAAACGGCCCTAGAATGGAGCCGGATCGTGCAGGTGCGCTCAAGCGTTTGGTTGGCCAAGATATTCAGTCCGAAGATCTGAATGGATAGCGGCCTTGAATTGTCTTATGTCTGAGGTGACAAACAGATCTGCTTTCCATTCAAGAGCACAAGCGACATGCAAGGCGTCCATGGCACGTAATACATTGTTCTCCAAAAGTTTGACGGAGCGTGAAACAACGGCAGGAGTGAGCTGAAGGACAGTTGCATCACGGACATCATCCAGCAATTGTTTTTTAGCTTCTCGGTAATTTCTGTCTGTAATAGCGCCTTCTCGTAATCTCCGGTTTAGGCCGGAGACGAGCTCAGGGACCAGGATAACACAGAGAGCCAGGTTCGAAGCATGCTGGAGCAGATCATCGAGTTTATCACTGCCGGCTTCTTGGATATATCTTTTGGCAAATGAGGAAGAATCAACAACCAGTTTCATTGACCACCCTCACGTTCTTCCAAAATAGCAGAAGACAGGTCACTCCCTTGGATTTGCAATCGGATTCCTGGTTTCTTCCATGAGGGTATTCGGCGAACTTCATCAGAGAATGGAACGACTTCCGCTACGGGTTTTCCACGACGTAAAAGAACAAGCGTCTCTCCATGTTCCACCTCTGTAATGAAACCTGAAGCGTTTTTACGAAAATCGGTAAATGTTATGATTTTCATGATAATGCCTCCTTAAGTGTACAGATCAATGTACATTTAAGGAGGCGATTTGTCAATGTGAAGTAGAAATCAAGCGTCAAACCAAACCGGGAGCTGTCACACAGAGTGGAACGATGATTCTGTCCCTTATACACGCCGATCCGTGTAGAGCACAACATCATCGTCTTCCTGGCAAACCGAATAGGTTCTCACGCGCAGATTCGAGCCAAAAAGAGCCTCTCCGGTCTTGATATCATATTCCCACTGGTGCCAGGGACATTTCAAAATTTCATCCTCGCGTTCATAAGCCACATCGGTGCCACCTGCCGAAACAATCAACGGACGAATCCTTCCCTTACAAAGGGGCCCCCCCTTATGGGGACAAACATTCCGCAACGCGTAGAATTCCCCATGAACGTTAAAAACGCCAATCTCTCGTCCCGAAATTTTGACAATTTTTCGCTCCCCAGGAGGAAGCTCATCGACTTTGGCAACAACGTGTCGGTGCTTGTTAGAGTTCGAGTCGTCGGCCATACAGTTCCTTTGCAGTTTCAAACAACACACGGTCTTTCAATCGGTCGTCCATACCGGCAATCACAGCCCTCGGCTCGTCCCAATCCCAGTGCGGATAATCGCTGGCATACACCAGAATCTCGTCAGCATACATCCACTCCAGCATCGCCGTATACTGCTCCTTTTTCGGGGTTTGCGGCATCGGCTGCGTGCCATAGCGGATGTGCTCCCGCAAATACTCACTCGGCAATCGCTTAACCCAGGGCGTATAATCCCGCACCGCTTTCCAATCGGCATCCATATACCACATCAGTCCCGGCACGAAAAAAGTGTCGTGCTCCACAAAGAGGAACTGGAAGTTGGGGAATTTCTCAAAAACGCCTTCGCAAATCAGGCTCACCGTATGTGCCATTGCAACCTGAGGCCGTGCCATTCGCATTTCCAAATAATAGGTAGGATATCCAGCCGCTGTTGGGGGATTTGCAATGCCCGCACCCTCTGCCCCAAAGTGAACGGCCATGGGTAATCCATAGCGCTCACAGGCTTCGTAGATCGGATGGTAATGGCGGTTGCCATATGGAAACCGCGCACCGGCCGGCATCATGGCCTGAACGAATTCCGGTCGATCGCCCAACCGTTCGATTTCTTTGACCGCCAGGCTGGGATCCTGAGGTGCAAGGTGAATGGAGCCCCGAAAACGAGAATCTTTGGAGATCCAGTGATCGTAGGTAAAATCATTAAAGGCACTGCAATATGCAGCAGCATAATCAGGATTCACGTGGACCGCCGCGCTATAAGGTCCACCTGTCAGAACACCAATGTCGATACCATATTTATCCAGGTGTTCTTCAATCGCAACTTCGACAACCTCCGAGGGATGATGATCGCCTTCTTTGGCTTTGGGGTGTTCCCAGAGTTCCCGACGACTCCCCCTCGGCACATTGGTCTGGCCAAGGCCAGGCATCATCGACCCAAAATCCTGAATGTGCTCAATATAATGCCGGGGCAAATACGGAAACAAATCGTCCACTTTTTTGACCCGATGGTGGATGTCGCTGTCGATCAGACCGATCTGCGTTTTCTTCCCATCCACTTCTTCAGCAAGCTTTTCAGTAGCAACAGCCATAGCGCCCTCCTGAGGCGAGTTTGGAAGGGTTACGTAAATCTGCTGACCAAAATGTAAACAAATTTCTAGAGTTTTGGAAGAATGATCCTAAAAAATACGTTTCGACCACCCTTTTGTAGCGGTCCTCTATCAATTATCCATGTAGAAATCTCCTGCGCAAATCAAGTTAGAAATTTCGGTATAAAAAAAAGCACCTGTGCCTGGCTCAGGTGCTCTCTCTCGTTCTTGTGAGTTGATTTTTCCGGTTCGGGTCACTTTCAACGGGTGTGAAGAGCCTATGGATGCGCCTTTTCCTGCGAACATTACTTTTTTCGCATTTCCTTCGTGCGGGCAGCCGGCGAGGGTGTCGGCCCTCAGATGGGCTTCTTCCGCGTCATGTCTGCTTTGCTTGAGTCAAAAGCGGTTGATTTTGGGCTTCTTCAAAGGTATCTTTGATGTATCTGACACGCTGTCAATATGTTGAGCGCGGAACATGCAGGCCCATGTTGCTCACCACATCTTGTCGTTCTCTTTTTCCTCAACAGGCTGCGCGGAACTCCTGGAGGTCTAAATTGAAGCAAATAACTCTGGAATATCCCGATGATTTTGAGGCTGCTGTGCAGGCAACGCCAGAAGAGCTGGCTGCACAGATCCGATTGATGGCGGCCCTGAAAATGTTCGAACTGGCCAAACTTTCTTCTGGCAAAGCAGCGGAACTGGCCGGCATGTCGCGCACAGAGTTTTTCGAGATGTGCGGCCGGTATCGGGTCTCTGTTTTTAACTATCCATCGGAGGAACTGGAAGCGGAGCTGAAGGCTGACCTGGAGGCGGTCGGAAAGATCCCTTCATGACGGTTGTGAGCGATACCGGTCCATTGATCTCTCTGCTGGAAACTCTGAATGAGATGGTCACTGTTAGGAGAAAGGCAAATGAAAAGCATTACACTGGAGCTTCCTGATCGGCCTCTTGGGGATGTCGAGATGACAGATGCGCAGCTTACCGAAGAGTTTCGGATGCTGGCTGCTGTCAAGCTTTATGAACTGGGACGAGTTTCCAGCGGCCGGGCTGCCGAACTGGCGGGTCTTCCCCGTGTTGCATTCCTGGACCGTTTGGGACGCTACAATGTGTCCCCTTTTCAGATCACACCGGAAGAGTTGAAGGCAGAGGTCGAGGGGCTTCGTGCCGATCTGGGTCAGTGATACGTCCCCGATCTGTTACTTTGCCCGGCTCGGTCTTCTAAATGTTCTGGGCGAGTTGCTCGGTCGGGTGCGGGTGCCACCAGCCGTTGTTGAGGAAATCGATAAAGGAAGGGCACTCATTCCGGAACTTCCGGATCTCCGTGCATTAGATTGGGTGCGCATTGAGTCGGGATCTCTGCCTGAAATTTCCAGTATTCAGCTTGGACCAGGAGAGACCGAA
>JAPUJS010000576.1 GCA_027296045.1 bacterium
GTAGCCCTCGCCACATTGATGTACGAAATCCTGCTCACCCGGATTTTCAGCGTCACCATGTGGTATCACTTCGCCTTCGTGGCCATCTCCATTGCCATGTTCGGCATGACTGTAGGGGCCATTGCCGTCTACCTCTTACCCCAATTTTTCTCCCCCAAACAGACGCCATTTCACCTGGCCCTATCCGCCCTTCTTTTTTCATTCACCATTGTCCTCAGTTTCCTGACCCACCTCAGCATCCCCTTTGTCCCCCCCAAAGACCTGGTCAGCCTCTACGCCGTCATTCTGACCTACGCCGTCATCGCCGTCCCCTTTTTCTTCAGCGGCATCAGCATCTGTTTGTGTCTCACCCGTTTTCCCCGTCAGATCGGCCGACTCTATGCCGCAGACCTATCAGGTGCCGCACTGGGATGCATCCTGCTTGTGATCCTGTTAAGCCTGACCGACGGCCCGACCGCCGTCCTGTTTGTCGCCGCCGGGGCCGCCACCGGGGCCCTCTGTTTTGCCCTGGGTGCCCACCACCGAACCCTGCTCCGACTCGCCCTTTTCACATCCTTGTCTCTCACCCTCGCCGGCATTGGCCACACCGCTCTTTTGAACCGACAAACCTCCCTCCTTCGGATTGCCTGGATCAAAGGCCGACCCGACAAACCTGCCCTGTATGAAAAATGGAACAGCTTTTCGCGCATCCAGATCTTCGGCGATCCCAACAAAACCAGCACGCCGACCGGCTGGGGCTTTTCTGCCAACGCGCCCCTCGACCGGGCCGTGCCCCAGCTCTTTCTCCTCATCGACGCCACCGCCGGAACCGTCCTGACCGGCTTCGACGGAAACCTGGAACCTCTGGACTATCTAAAATACGACCTCACCAACCTGGCCCATCACATCCGATCGGACGCAAACGTCCTGGCCGTTGGCGTTGGAGGAGGTCGCGACCTCCTCTCCGCTCTGGTCTTCCGTCAAAAATCCGTCACCGGTGTAGAAATCAACCAGGCTATCGTGGGTGCCCTGAAGGACCGGTTCGGTCCCTTCACCGGCCACCTCGACAAACACCCTCAAATCACGCTTGTCAACGACGAAGCCCGTAGCTATATCGCCCGCACAGAAGAACAATACGACCTCCTCCAGATCTCCCTGATCGACACCTGGGCGGCCACCTCGGCCGGTGCCTTTGTCCTTTCCGAAAACGCCCTCTACACCACCGAGGCCTGGCAAACCTTCCTCAATCGACTGAGCCCAAACGGCATCCTGACCGTTTCTCGATGGTATTTTAAAGACAGCCCTGGCGAAATGTATCGCCTCACGGCCCTTTCCAGCGCCTCCCTCAAAGCCCAGGGCATACACAACCCGCGAGACCACATCGTCATTGTCCGATGTGCAAGAGCAGAAGAAGAAGGCGAAGGCCCCGACGGACTGGGAAACATCCTGGTCTGCAAATCTCCATTCACGCCCCAGGACCTCAAAACCCTAGAACACACCGCCAACCGGCTTGGGTTTGAGATCGTGCTCAGCCCTTCGTACGCCGCCGATCCCACCTTCGAAGCCCTGGCCAACGCCCAGAATCTCGATGCATTTACCCAAGCCTTTCCGCTCAACATCGCCCCCCCCACCGACAACAATCCTTTCTTCTTTCACATGCTACGCCTGCGCGATATCCTGAATCCGGAACGCTGGAACCAGGGCGTCAACACCGTCAACCTCCAGGCCGTCACCGTGCTGGGTACCCTGCTTTTCACCGTCGTCCTGCTGACCGGCCTCTGCATCATCGGCCCCCTCATCTGGACCGCCCGAAAAAAAGATTTGAAATCCGCCACGCCCTTGCTTTTATTCTTCGCGGCCATCGGATCCGGATTTATGCTGGTGGAAATCTCCCAGATGCAACACCTCATCGTCTTTCTGGGCCACCCCACCTACGGCCTGACCGTAGTCCTGTTCTCCCTGCTCCTGTCCAGCGGATTGGGCAGCTTTCTCACCCAAAAATGGGCTGCCTCGGCAGGCACACGCAGTCTGCTCATCTTGTTGGGCGTCTTGCTTCTTTTTGGCATCCTGACGCCCCACGCCATCCAGGCCTATCGATCTGCCACCACCCCAATCCGAATTTTCGTCGCCATACTCCTGTTGTGCCCTCTGGGTCTGTGCATGGGCATGGCCTTCCCATTTGGGATGAAACAGGCCTTCCAAAGATGGCCCGAACTGACCCCCTGGTTTTGGGGCATCAACGGCGCCACCTCCGTGTGCGCCTCGGTCCTTGCCGTCGTCATCGCCCTAAGCGCCGGGATCTCCGCCTCCTTCTGGACCGGCGTTGGCTGTTACACACTCGCCTTCTTCACCTATTGGAAAACACAAGCAACCCCGACCCATTAAAATCGTTCACCAAAGGAGACCTTAATCCATGGCCTTTAAACTCGGCTACTGCGCACTGCGCTGGAAAAATCCCGACCTGGAACCCGCCCTCGAAGCCCTCAAAGAAGCTGGTTGGGACGGCTGGGAATGCCGCCTGCCCTTAGACTGGCTCGGCCCCGCCGGTCGGGTCCGAAAAATCTGCGACGCCATCGACATGCCCATGGCCGTCTACACCGCCCAGGGTTCGCCCGAGATTCCCGACCGGGAGCACCAGGAACGCAACAAAAGACGCATTGACTTTGCCGCCGAAATGGGCGTGGACTGCTTCATGTATATGAGCGGCCGCAAACCCGAAGGCCGCCCCGTCAACGAAGACGATATCAAAAAAGCAGCCGCAGCCGCCGACGACTGGGCAGACTACGCCGCCCAGTACGATCTGGAACTCTCCTACCACATCCACACCAACCTCATGGTCGATTCCGTGGACGACTGGAAATTGTACATGCAAAATCTACACAAAGCCAAACTCTGCATCGACGTCTCCCACGCCCACCTCTGGGGTTATGACGCAGCAGAATCGTTGCGTGATTTCAAAGACCAGCTCAACTACGTCCACCTCCAGGACTATTCGTCCAACACCATGGAAGACGGCCGTTACGTGCCCGACTGGGTCGCCGTGGGCGAAGCCGAAGCCCTCGATTTTCCGAGCTTCCCCGGCGTGCTCGAAGACATCGGCTACAACCGCTGGGTCACCGGCTGCCCGGGCGCGCCCCCCGAGGGAGATGATCCTGTGAGCGAGGCAAAGCGGAGCGGGAAAATGTACGAGTATATGAGGGGGGCGGGATATTAAGTCCTTCCCGGCAAGCAAAATCGGCCCTGGTGGCAGAGGCCCTC
>JAPUJS010000577.1 GCA_027296045.1 bacterium
AGGTTGGCAATGATATCGCTGATGGGGGTGCCGATGAAGATGATGTTGTCTCGTAAGAGTCTGGAGAAGATGTCGTAGGCGCGTTCGCCTCGACCGGTTTGCTCTACGACGGTGGGGACTAAAGCCATGAATGCTCCAAAAGTTAGAAACCGATTTTTTTATCGATTTCGACCCGGTCTTCACTTCTCACAAATCCGCCGCAGACTTCGCAGTGAAAGCTGAGGGTGCGGATTCGAACCTTCTTCCCGGTTTGATCCGTTTCTTTCCGCACAGATTGGGTACAGATCAGGGTACGATTTGCCCGGCAGTGGGGGCAATGATCCGTCTGGCTTTCCATTGGGTCAACAACAGGGCAACGTCGTGAGAGGCAGGCCGATTTGAGGGGACTGTAATTCGGACATGGACCCGGTCTGGTAGAGCGGTACTTCGATCGGGTGGTAGTCCTGGCCGAGGGGTTGGAGGCAAATGTGGATGCGAAGTCGTTCGCATTCGAGGAGGGTGTCCAGCAGGTTTCGGCTTGCCCAGACATTGCCCCACGCGCACGAGGCGCTGGGGGCATTGGTTTGAGATTGCCGGTTCTGGATGGTTTGATGGGTGGGTGCAATCTGGACCCGTTCAGACACCTGGTATTGCGTCCGGATTTCACCCTCTTTTTCTTCTGTCAGCAGCTTGTGCAGGCGTTCCTGAAGGCGCTGGCGGGAAGAGTAGAGTCTGCTTTTGACCGTTTTGACAGGAATGTGGATCCTTTTAGAGATATCATGTTGAGAGTAGCCGTCCAGGTAGAAAAGCTCGGTGACAACGCGTTGGTGTTCGGGCAGTTCTCGAATGGCGGTGAGGATTTTTTCCCAGAGATCCCGCTGTTCGGTTTCGGCGGCCGGACAATAGCGGTCGTCGGTCAGGTGTTCGAAGTTGTCGATCGGATCGATGGGGTGTTGTTTCCGCCGGGTGATGCGATTGCAGTGGGTGAGCACGATGCGTCTGAGCCAACTGGGAAATGCCAGGGGGTGCTGAAGTTGATCCAGATTCTTGTAGGCTGTTAAAAAGCTTTCCTGCGCAACGTCTTGCGCCAAATCCAGATCGCCCAGGCGTTCAAATGCCTGGGAAAAGGCCATGTCTTGAAATCTGATTGCCAGCTTACCGAATGCGTCTTGACGCTCTTCCAATGGGCGATCATGTGCCTGGGACTGTATAACAAGTGTTTCAAAAGATTGCATGGATGCTCCCGGGAGGAATGTTGGTTCAATAGCTACTGTCTATTTAATAGAGAGCCAGGTTTTTGAAAAAGGTTGTTCGAAAATTTACAGAAAAGCCTTCCAAGGATCGATCTCCCTTGCCATTATAGATCATCAGGCGTCAACCCGGTACGTTTCGCAATCCTGGCTAGCATTCGGGGACCGATTTCTTCTCGGTCGTGGAAGGCAAATACATAAATTGGGCCATCCAGGTCGCGACAAAATACGGTGGGAAGTGCCAGACTGACGCTTTATGGACCAGCCTATTCTCAGCAGGGCAGCCAGAACCTGACGCGCTTTTGTGGATGGCCACTGATTCATGCTGGCCCTGCAAAGACTTCTCCCAACTCCGGTATTTCTTCGCCGTGTTCCAGGCGATCTGCGATTACTCGGAGGGCCAGTGCTTTCACTTTCAAAATCGCTTCTTCTTGAGTCCCTCCATAGGCCATCACTCCTGGCAAGTCAGATACTTCTGCAATCCATCGGCCATCTTTTTCCTGATCCAGTTCTATTCTCATCGCTTTGATCCTCCTAACCTCACATCTTCAGCCTATCCACAAGAAGGGTGACCGAAAACCGATATTTCTTGTCGGTTCATTATGCCAGGCCAGTTTTTGCCAAATATAGCCACCCTGTTCAGTTGACTTCTCCCAAGGATAAATTCGTGGGATTCTTGGAATCGCCTCCAATCAAGAATATACTCAATATGTGTTGTGTTGTGAAGTTGGAAGGAGCAAATCGTCCACCCGTTTTCAACCGCCGCGTCCTCGTACAGGCGCTGCGTCTCGACAGTGGGCAGGGAAATCAGGGCCCGGCAGTGTGTCCAGATCAATTTTCCCTGCGCAGATAAAATTGGGTGTAGACGGTAAAATTCGAGGGTGCAGTAGAGCAAATTCTTGTTCAACCCCACATCCTGAGCCAGCCGCACAACCGCCTGCTCCCCGTACCCCGCCCGGTCCTGGTGCGCCAGCAGATCCGGTCCAGAAACAGCCCGATTCCGTGGTACGTGCACAATATTTTCTATACAATTTACTGTTTTATAAAGAATTTATCTTTCTTGTAGCAGCCGGACTACCTCCCCTTTCAACCGGTCGTAATCGTCGGACACAATCTGTCTGCGCCTTACAGGGGTGAGCGCGCCCTAATCCTTGAAGGGAAAGTAGTCCAGGACGTCGTACTCCCATACATTGGTGGGGAAGATAACGACCAACTCCGCCACGTCCTCGCCCAGATTCTTGAACGAGTGGGGGACCATAGGGGGAATGTTGACGATATAGGGGGCTTCCAAGGTGAACACCGAATCCCCCAGCGCATACAGAATGGTCCCTTCCAACAGGACGTGGGCTTCCTCCCCTACGTGCGTGTGCATCGGCGGAGCCCCTCCCGGAGCGGTGTAGGTAATACCGACGGTCAGGTTCTGGTAGCCATGCCGTTGGCCTTCCATAACGTGCACATATTCACCCGGTCCGGGGTGGATGACGACCAGGTCCTCCTTGGGCACGGCAAAGTCACCGACCGACGTCATGGCGGGAGGCTGAAAAGTGCCCGGTATCCGGCGGGTCTCGATGATCCCGTGGGGGTGGTGCTGAGCATGCAACTGTTTCCTCGCCTCATCGATCGGGCTGATTCGTTCGCCGTGCTCGATGGTCTGCCCCGGTTCGGCGTTCGAAGAGGAATACGTAACGGTAGGTTCAGGCGGCAAGGTCGATTTCTTCTCTTCGGCCTCAGACGGCTTCAGGACGCTCACAGCAAGGATACCTGGGATGATAGCAACTGCAAAAACGAAGGACAGGCGTCTATACATGGTAATCCTCCTTAAGGACTAAGGTGAGATAGTAGTCAAGCACGATCTATGACCGCAATGGCGGCAGGTAACGGCTGCGCACTCCTGAAGTGGCCGTGTCTAGGAAAAGGAATCAGTGCTTTATCCAATCGG
>JAPUJS010000578.1 GCA_027296045.1 bacterium
TTCGACGCGATGCACGGCTTCAGCACACAAATTATCGGAGAACGGGGAATGATCGAAGTATTGGGCGAAGGGGGTCACAACCTGATCTGGGAAAATGGTCAGCAGCACCTTGTGGTCCACCGGGAAGGAAAAGAAACCCAATGCTTCCGTTTTGAGGAAGGCGGCGATGACAGGTGGGCCTCGGACATCAGCTACTACGGCCAGGGCCACATCAATCAGGTCCATCACCTCATCGACTGCATTTTGCAAGACACGCCACCCCGTTATGGCATCGAAGAAGGCATTCACGCCGTTCGCTGTACGCTGGCGGCTATTCGTTCGGCAGAAGAAGGGAAACCCATTCGAATAGAAGACATGGATGACACGTACACCGCTTACACATCATGATTTAGGGAGGTTCAATGTCAGGCGAAGCAGCAATCACAGCGGCAAACGCATTTCAGGATGCATTCAACGCCCTCAACAGCTCCGGCATGGCCGACGCCTGCAATTTCCCACACGTTCGGTTGGCCAAGGGCGCATTTACCAGATTTGAGACACGAGAAGACTTTCTCAAAACGCACGCATCGATGAAGGAAAGATTGAAGGCGGAGGGCTGGGATCATACCACCATGGAATCGATTAAAGTCGTCCACGAAGGACCGGACAAGGTGCATCTGGCCATTGAAAATTCTCGCAGACACGCCGACGGCACGGTTTACAAACCGTTCAACACGTTCTGGATCATCACACTGCAAGATGGGCATTGGGGAATTCAGTTCCGCTCGAGCTACCTGACCTGACAGGGCCTACATATCCCACGTATAATTGTGTATTACATCCCGGTCCATTGTATACCGGTTAAATGGCAGGGTCTCATCAATTCTTACCATCCAGTCAATCAGTTCTAAACGCAGATCATCGCGGATGGCTGCACATTCGGGATCTTCAATCTTGTTTTCAAGCTCATAGGGATCCTGCCGTACATGGTAGAGTTCCTCCTTGCCTCGGAACATGTAAGCCAGTTTCCAATCGCCCTTTCGCACCATTTTCCACGCCCCCGCATTGGTCACATCGTTAATCTCATCAAACCCGTTTTCGCCCTGCTGATTCTTCTGAATGGAAGTCGGGCGGTCATACCCGGCCTCTCCCACCTCGGTAAGCGGCAAACCGCCGTATCCATACTCTGCAAAAATGCTTGCAAACTCCCGTTCGGGATATGTCTGTTGTTTCAAGATGGGAAGCAAACTGCGCCCCTGCACACCAAAGGGAATCTCTTCTCCCAGCAATTCACACACCGTCGGGAAAATATCCACCAGAGAAACAAAAGGATGATCCCCAACATTGGAAGGTTGAATCCCCGGTCCCGTCCAGATCATCGGCACACGCACCAGCACTTCCGGAAGCCCCACCCCCTTTCTCGGCAATCCATAATCACCTGCATAATCACCGTGATCGGAAAGAAAAATTACATACGTATTCTCCATCTCCCCCAACTCCCCCAGCCCGTCCAGAAGCACCTGAATTTGATCGTCAATCAGCCGAATCATTCCCAGATAATTCGCTCGATACCGCCGCCAGTCATCCACACAACCGGGCACCCTGAAATTGGCAAACGTGTGCTGCCAGTCCCAGGGGAACCCTTTCTCACTCAAAATCTCCGGCCCTGCGGCCCGTTCCGGAATCGCATCTGGCTGAAACATACTGAAATAAGGTTCGGGAACCTGATAGGGACTATGCGGTTCGGGAAAGGACACCCAGGCAAACTTGGGCTTTTCGGAAAAGGCCTTGAAATAGGCCAGCGTATCCTGCACGATCCGGACCGGAAATTGAAAGTGTAAGTCAAATGGCGTCGGTTCTGTAGCAACACCGTTGTTCAACCCATCTAAAAATCCGTCGAATGCCTCATCTTCTACCCGAGAATCATCTCGATGCGTCCCCCGTCTATGATTATAGCCCCGGTACCAATCAAACGCCTCCCTTTTCCGGTGAGAATGATTTTTGCCCAACAGCCCTGTCGCATATCCATGTTTTTTCACAATATCCAAAAGATCTTCGGTATACCGAATTCCTTCCGTACCCCTAAAATTCGACCGCATCCCATGCGCGGTTGGAAACCGTCCTGTAAACAAACTGCACCTTGCCGGCAAACAAATCGGCGTAGGAGTATATGCCCTTTGAAAACCGACCCCTGCATCTACCAATCGGTCCAGTGCAGGCGTCGTATCCAACGGATACCCTTCGTGGGACGAAAAATCCGGTCGCTGCTGATCGCTCATCACAATCAAAATGTTCGGCGGATCGGCCATCGTTGTATTCCTCCTGATCTACTCTACGCCCCCGAAAAAGCGTGTACAAACCCATCGCATGTCCCGGTCCAGAGTCCGGACCCCGACACAGCCGGAGAAGACAGGGTAGGCACACCAAAATCGTGTTGCCAGACTGCCTGTCCCGTTTCGATATCCAGCGCATACAAAACCCCATCGGCAGCGCCCACATAAACCGTCTGTCCAACCACAACCGGCGACACCAGGGCCCCGTGTCCGCCTCGAACATAGGGAGTATAAGACGCCAGGCTCTCACCCACCTCCCAGGTCCAGAGTACCTGTCCCGATGCAGTATCCAATGCATGGAGCACACCGTCACCCGAAGGCACAAAGAGCCGATCCTCTGCCAGAGCAGGCGTCGCCATACACCGGGTCTGATCCAGAGACGCATCCCATTCAACCCGGCCCGTTTCCGCCTCAAACGCCCGCACCTGAGTCCTGCCACTGACTGCATAAATCGTACCGTCTGCTCCAACCACCGGACTGGCCGTAACCCGAAAAGACTTATCCTCATCGTTCGCCCACACCGTCCTCCCCGTCGCTGCATCCACCACGACCAGATTGGTCGGCTGGCCATAAAACCCGATCACCACATACGCATCCCAGGCAGCGGGCGAGGGAAACGAAGCGATCCAATCGGTCTTGCCCAGATCGTCACGCATCCAGACCACCGTCCCCGTGTCCTGATCCAGGGCGACAAAATGAGAACTCATTCCCACATACAGTCGGCCCTTCCAGGCCAGGGGTGCCATATACACCCAGCGCTCGGAAAAATCTCCCAATTGATAGGTCCACAAACCAGTGCCGTCCGCGGCATCCAGTGCCATCACCTGGCCCGTGACCGTAACAGCAAACACGCGCCCATCCTCAAAAGCCGGCGCAAGCTTAATCGACCCACCCGCCTCATAGCGCCAGCGCAAAGCCCCTTCTCGCGCATCCAGCGCAACCAGACTCCCCGAATTAGGTCGGTCCTCATCCTGTGTCCCAATCACCACCTGTCCGTCCGCCATCACCGGAGACCCACAGTGCAGCCCTCCCCCCGTACCCGCCTTCCACGCAGACGTCAAAGGCGGCACAGGACCCGACGCAATCGCCCCGGTTCTGCCTGCGTCCCCGTGAAACAAAGGCCAATCCTCCCCCGGTTCGGGCGTCTCCCCATCCCACCGAATGACTTCACCCACCCGGTTGGCAGCATCCGCCCGATAACTGATCCCTGAAAACGCCCCGGTATGATCCAGTGCCCGAACTTCCGTTTCCAGTCGCCCATCCCGAAACGTACACAGTCGATACGCCCGGGGACTCTGATCGATCCCGCCAAAACACAGGGTCGGGGAATTGTAGTGCACCGTTCCGCCGTCCTGAAAAACCCTCGTACAATGCCAGTGTCCCGATAGCGAAGCAATGATCTCATCCTCCCGAAACGTCTGGTAAAACGAGATGCCCCAGGGAAAATGCACCAGAAACACAACGGCCCGTCCGCGATGCAAATCCAGATCGGCCCGCAACCAGTCCGCCTGGTGGTCGGGCCCCGGCCAGGAGTGTCGCACCCCGTCATACGCCACAAAGTGCACCGGGCCATAATCAAATGTGTAGTACGTCGGCCCCAGGACGTCCATAAAATGGTCCCCCAGAGCATCCGGATCGTTGTCGTCGTGGTTGCCAATACAATGGTAAATAGGCAAACGCGAGGTTGCCACCGCTTCCGTATAAGCCTTGAACTCCTCCGGCTTACCCCGATTTGTCAAATCGCCAGTCGCCACAATAAATCGGACTTGATCTCCCACCTCCTGGTGGATCTGATCCAGATCGGCAACCAGATCTGCGGTAATCGATCGTCCTTCCAGCGACATGTGAATATCCGTCACCTGGACAAATGAAAATTCAGAAGCCTGGCTTTCCAGGTTCTCCCGAAGCTCAAAATCAAACGATTCGGACTGTGTCAAATCCACATAAAAAGAGACTGCAGCCTCGTATCCAGCAGGCACAGTCACAAACACAAAACGATCCTCCGGTTGTCTGGGCAGGCGATAGCTTCCGTCCGCCTCCGTCTGTACGACTTCCCGCCCGTTCGACACGCACACACCCCCAACTCCCTCTAACGCACCATCCTGCTTTCGAATCCCAACCGTTCCCTCAATCACAATAAAACCTCCCGGATGAACTGATTTGGACCGTTCACAAATAGGATTTCACACCGATCAACGCGAACAAATCTTCCAACCGTTTAAGATGTCTCTCTCCCAGAGCCGACTTCCCCATTGCCTGCACATTGGCTTCCAGATGTGCAGGATTGCCCGTGCCTGAAAGCACCACATGCACGCCGGGTTCCCAGCGACTAAACCGATACGCTGCTTCAACCAGAGATTCCACATCTGGATCCCGCGTTAAGAATCCCAGCGGGGGCTCATCCCCCATCCAATCCTGCCCCTCCAGCCGTTCTCGGACATAGCCTGGATCTCCGAACGCCTGCCGAAATGCAATCATATTCAGAAAGCCTACATCTCTCTCCTGCGTGACCGGTAAAATGTTCATCCGGGCAGATGGATTCAGCAAATTAAAACCCGCCATCACCACATCCCAGCAATCATCCTCCAGAGCTTGTTCCAGCATCCGGTGATAGGAATCATCCACAAAACTTTCCGTAATACCCAGAAAACGAATTTTCCCCACCTCCCGAAGCTGCAACAAAGCAGGCACAATCTCGTCCCGAACGTATGCATATTGATCGGGAAGCACCAGATGCGCGTGAAAAATATCCACCACATCCGTCTTCAACCTCCGCAAACTTCGCTCCACCCCCAATTCCATCGCCTTCGCATCGGCCACTGACCCCTTTTCTCGATCAAAAACCCGCTTCTTGGTCGAAAGCACCACTTTCCCCCGCCGGTGCCCCTGGATGGCCTGTCCTACAATGCCCTCCGTACCATAAAGCTCAGCCGTATCAATCAGATTGATCCCCAGATCCAATGCCCGCTCTACAACGCCAACGGCCGCTGCCTCAGTCCCGCCGGTCAATATCCCTAACCGACTTGCCCCACCACACCCCAAACCCATCACACTTACCTCTAATCCGGTACGCCCCAATATCGTATAATCCACTACAACGCACCTTTGTGAAAAACCCGGCTGCGCCCCACAATATTCCATACTCTCTACGAGAAGGGCATTTGGAATCTATCAGGCTCATCCGTTCGAAGTAGGAAATGTCCAATTCCGGCCGCATCGCATGACCTGTTGCCAGTTGATGTCGAGACAGGAAGGTTAGTATTCGTCCATATGGTATATCCATCAGTCGTAGTTGCTTCCCACGTGCTCGCCAAGCAACCGGCGCTGGCGTGGGGTGGCGCGGGCAAGGACTTCACGATTGAACACGGCGTTGATGCACTTCTGCGTGTGGCCGTCCTTTTCCGTCGTCAGGTCGATGTCCAAGTTCTCGGCGATCGGCTCTAACCGCTGCGTCATCGTGCGGAGCTCGGCGACCTCGTCGGCGCTTAGGAAACCAGGGAAGTAGACGAATCCGTCTCGTTCCATCGCCTCGATCTGCTGTTCCAAGTGGGGGTAAGCGACAAGTGCTAGTGCATGGGTCATAAATTTATCTCAATCCCTCTGGGGCCAACTCTCCGATTGAACTCTCCAACTCGTCCGGGGTGTCGGTCCGGACGCTTCCCGCGGTTGCCGGTAGGGGGGTGTCGAACTGGTAGCTCAGGTCGGTCTGCTGCCGCTCCCAGATCTCGCGCATCTCCCGCCAGGCACCCAGGAGCGTGCGCGGCTCTGGCATGTCTTCGACTATCTCCCTGGCCAGTTTCTTGAGGTTATAGCACGGAACACCGGCGTACATGTGATGCTCGGTGTGCCAATTCATCCGCCAATAGAGGAACTCCACGAGTGGATTGAGTGTCATCGAGCGGGTACTTTTACGAAAATCAGGAACGTGGTCCTGCAGACCGCAGTGCTGTGGCAGACCGACAGAGTAGACCCCCCAATTCGCGATGAACGGGAAGAAGCTAACAAGGAGAGGCAGGACCCATAGGCCGGTGGCGATCGAAACCGCTATCACAGAACCGTGGAAGAGCAGCAACAAACGTGACCACCACATCGACTTTCGTCGCTCCCCTGGCTGATCGTCGTGCAAGGCCTGTAACCATTCTCGACTCGAAATTTCGGTGGAACCGATGATACCGAGGGCCGATTTGATGGTCACGAAAATCGTAGAGAGGAGCCCTCCTTTACCGAAGTTGCGACCTGGTTTTGAAAACAGATTAACCGTAAACATCTGAAGCAGTAGCGTCGAGCCTACCGACGGCTCGAGCGGCATCAGGTTTTCGCGATCCCCATCGGGATCGCGAATAATGCGAGGTGCCCCGCGGCCTGAAACCATCCCTGTAAGTCGCTTCGTTTCGAAAGCTCACGAAGTCTTGTGTGTTCGATGGGACATCGGTACCACTCGACGCGAAGGGTTCTCCGTACATCAGCAAGCGGTTGGTAGTTCGTACCCATATATCTTCTCCTTGTCTGGCAATAGGAACATCTCGACTCAGCGATCCAGTTCTCGAACCCGAATATTGCGAAATTCAATCGGCCAATACTCGGCTTCAACGCCGAAATGTCCACGCGGGATATCGCACCGATCGGTGTAGCACGAGATAACGCCGTTGGTCCAAACAGTGATCTGAGAACCACGAGCCACAACGTCATAGGTGTTCCATTCACCCGGCGGATGGATTACGACAGGCGAGGGATCCCCGAGCGCCGAAGCGTCAGGCCGGCGTTCGCCCGGCGGCGTCGAATCGGAAATGCGGATCATGGGTTCCCAACCCCGACAGGTGTGCGTCGCCCCATCGATCCACTGGCCGTCCCCGGGGCGCAATGAACGCAAGAAAGTCTGCTTACCGTCCCGCAGTGACCCACCGATAAAAAAACCGGCTTCATCGCCGCGCGTCTCAATCTGGTGCATCACGTACTGCGTGGGGTCCATACGCACGAGCACACCGCTGTTGAGCCTGGACGGAGCCACATTCGGCTGTGCCGCAAACCGATATTCAAGGTGAAGCTTGAAATCGGCAAATGTCTGGTCGGTCATCAGGGCAGTGTGCCCGTCGGCGCCGGAACAGCAAAGGTAGCCTGTATCCGAGTCCACTGTCCAGAGCCCGGATGGCGATTCGAGTGTCCCACTACCAGGTGGCCAACCGTATTCGGACCAGCCGTCGAACGAAGCGTTGGGTGTCATCTCGATCCAGAAATGAATAGCTTCTATTGGGAGTCTAACGAGTTGACTTCGGACTCCGTTAATGGTTTGACAATTTGTGCAAGCATGTCCACCTTCGAAGAATCTCGCTCCAGCACTGGAAACTTCGCACCTTCCTGATAATCCAAACGGTAGGAAGCAAAGAAGTCCCCATTCTCTACCAACAATTCCAGGGGTTGTTCGCCACAGAGCAGATCATCCACGTTTTCTTGAACATAACATTCTCCCAATGAAATCCTGAGATAAAAAGTTAGTCTTTTACGGGGCAGGCGTAGGGCGCGTGTTCAAAGCGACAGGGTGATTCCACGATGCGTGGATCGTTCTGTTCGC
>JAPUJS010000579.1 GCA_027296045.1 bacterium
CTCTGTCTCCCATCCAGTTGCTATTACAGGGAAGGGGAAGAAAAAAATGAGTGGGTAGCAGATTTCATATTGCGAGCCCTCTTTTGAGGAGGGAGCGAATTACGGACCCGTTCCGCCGCTGTAGGTGGTGATAGGACCGGCAGAGACGGGATCGGCTTTTTCGGGATGGATGCCCAGAGTTTGGATGGCATCGGCCACCTGTTGTTTTTTGATCTTGCCCTGTTTGGACAATACGTGCAGGGTGCCCAGGACAATGGACTCTGCGTCGACTTCAAAGTGTCGGCGCAACGCTTCGCGAGAATCGCTGCGACCAAAGCCATCGGTGCCGAGAGAGAGCATGTCTTCGGGCACCCAGGGGCGGACCATATCGGGCAGAGATTTCATGTAATCGGAGGCGGCGATGATGGGGCCGTCGGCTTTTTCCAGCATTTTGGTGATATAGGGTTTTTTGGACCGTTTGTCGGGATGTAGCATGTTCCAGCGTTCGATTTCCAGGGCGTCTCGGCGCAATTCTTTGTAGGAGGTGACGCTCCAGACGTCGGCAGAAACGTTGAATGTTTCGGCCAGAATTTCCTGGGCTTTGAGGACTTCGTGCAGGATGGAGCTGCTGCCAAAGAGCTGGACTTTGAGCTGGCCTTTGCCGGTTCGGTGTCCCTTGAGTTTGTATATGCCGCGAATAATGCCTTCTTCCACCCCCTTGGGCATTGCCGGATGGGTATAATTTTCGTTGCCCAGGGTGAGGTAGTAAAAAATGTCCTCCTGTTCCTGGTACATCCGCCGGATGCCCTCCTGGATGATGACAGCGATTTCATAGCCGTAGGCCGGGTCGTAGGTCAGGAGGTTGGGAATGGTGCTGGCCAGGATATGGCTGTGTCCGTCTTCGTGTTGCAGCCCTTCGCCATTGAGGGTGGTGCGCCCGGCGGTGCCTCCCAGGAGGAAGCCTTTGCAGCAGATATCGCCGGCCAGCCACATCAGATCTCCGATGCGCTGGAAGCCGAACATGGAGTAGTAGATGAAAAAGGGAATGGTGTTTACGGCGTGGGTGGCATAGGCGGTGCCTGCTGCAATAAAAGAAGACATAGCACCGGCTTCGTTGATGCCTTCTTCCAGGAGCTGGCCGTCGGTGGCTTCGCGGTAGTAGCTCAAGTTGCCGGCATCGACGGGTTCGTAGAGCTGGCCGGGGTGGGCGTATATACCGATCTGGCGAAAGAGGGTGTCCATCCCGAAGGTGCGGGCTTCGTCGGGAATAATCGGGACAAGCAGATGGCCGATTTCCTTGTCGCGCAAAAGCAACTGGAAGACCCGGGAAAAGGCCATGGTGGTGGACAGCTCGCGTTCTCCATAGCCTTTCAGGAGTTCTTCAAAAAGAGAAAGAGGGGGGGCCTGCAAGGCTTCCACCCGGATTTGCCGGCTGGGCATATACCCGCCCAGGTTTTCCCGGTGTTTTTTGAGATAGCGGTATTCCGGGCTGTCTAGGGGGGGGCGATAGAAGGGCGCTTTGGCGATTTCGTCTTCCGAGATGGGGATGTCGAACCGGCGTCGGAATTCTCGGAGCTCGACTTCGTTCAATTCTTTTTGCTGGTGGGTCATGTTGCGCCCTTCACCGGCTTCGCCCAGACCATACCCTTTGATCGTTTTGGCCAGAATCACGGTTGGCGACCCGGTGTGTTCCACGGCGGCTTTGAAGGCGGCATAGACTTTTTCGGGATCGTGTCCGCCCCGGTTCAGTTTCTGGAGCTGCTCGTCGGAGAGCCGCTCGACCAGTTGGAGGAGTTCGGGGTCTTTGCCGAAGAAATCTTTGCGGATGTAGTCTCCCGACTCGACGATGTATTTTTGATACTGGCCGTCGACGACTTCTTCCATGCGCTGTTTGAGCAGGTCATTTTTATCGTTTTGGAGGAGGGGGTCCCAGTCGCTTCCCCAGATGACCTTGATGACATTCCACCCGGCACCCCGGAAGGCGGCCTCGAGTTCCTGGATAACTTTGCCGTTGCCCCGCACGGGTCCGTCGAGGCGCTGTAGGTTACAGTTGATGACAAAGATGAGGTTGTCGAGGTGTTCTCGAGAGGCCAGGGTGATGGCGCCCAGGGTTTCGGGTTCGTCGGTTTCCCCATCGCCGACAAATACCCAGACTTTGGAATCGGCCGTTTCTTTGAGGCCGCGGTCTTCCAGGTAGCGATTAAACCGTGCCTGGTAGATGCCCATAATGGGGCCGAGACCCATCGAGACGGTGGGAAATTGCCAGAAGTCGGGCATCAGCCAGGGGTGGGGGTAGGAGGGCAAACCGCCGGGATTGCGGAGTTCTCGCCGGAAATTTTCAAGGTGTTCGGAGTCGATGCGGCCTTCGACAAAGGCCCGGGCATAGATGCCGGGGGAGGCGTGACCCTGGAAATAGATCTGGTCGCCGGAAAAGTCGCCCTGAGGTGCCCGAAAAAAGTGGTTTTGCCCCACCTCATAAAGCGTGGCGGAAGAGGAGAAAGTGGAGATGTGACCGCCGATGCCGTGGTATTCCCGATTGGCCCGGGTGACCATCGCCATCGCGTTCCAGCGAATGATGCTTTTGATGCGGCGCTCGATCTCCCGGTCTCCGGGATAGGGCGGTTGTTTTTCGACGGGGATCGTATTGATGTAGGGTGTGTTCGAGGAGAAGGGCAGATCGACGTTGAGGTGAACCTTGGCTTCTTCTTCGAGCCGATCCAGCAGAAAACGAACCCGTTCGGGGCCGTGGGTTCGGAGGGTATAGGCCAGGGATTCCAGCCATTCCTGGGTTTCTTCCGGGTCGAGATCGACGGTGGGTTTGTGATCGGCCATTGGAGGTCCTTTTGCCGCTTTAGAGGCGAGATTAATTGAAATAATCCGCTCATTTATTTCGAGTTAAATAAATGAATAACTGGTAAATT
>JAPUJS010000058.1 GCA_027296045.1 bacterium
CCCACTTCAGGGAGCGCGCTCGATGTGGGCCTCGATCACCGGCGCTAGCGAGCGAGCGACTGCCCTGGAGTAGACGACGAGAGCGGGCTCGCTTTCGCCGGGCCCCCTCTGGATATGATCGCCTATCAAAGTGGCGACAAAGAATATATCCTGGTTGCCAACAGCAATCGCGCTCTGATGAAAATCGATCCCAAAAATATCGAAACGCAAACCGGCATTACCGAGCCGGTTCCAGAACGCGGCGGCACTGTGGGCGTCCCCTTTAGTGCCATCAACCTTAGCAATGTGCAGCAGTTGGACAATCTTAACGCCAATCACGTTGTGGTCATCCAGAGAATGGACAACGGTTCTTTGAACCTGAAATCCCTGGCAAAAGGTCAGCTTTAAGGTCTCACCCAGTTACTACCCATGGGTTCAATCTCCTGGCTTATCGCATTTGTCGTGGTGCTCCTAGGCCCCACGATCCCTTTCAATACCTCCGCCGGTTTTTCATCGGTTGCCTGGGCATTTGATGAAAAACCGGCGGAGGTCCTTGTATATCTCCGTCCAAACACATCCGACGGTACCTTCGAAGTCATCGGTGTCCTTCCCGAAATTCTGGCAAAAGCGGCCGACCTGAGCCAGCAACGTTGGCAGACGCTATTTCCGGTCTTCACCGGAGAAGTCGTAGATAAAACAAAGCCTGCGATCCTGGGCATCTATCAGATCAACGGCCAACGCATTGGTTTCCAACCGCGCTTCCCCCTGATAAAAGGAGCCACCTACACAGCACAATTCGACCTGGGTCTTCTTGCCAAATGGACCGGCATTACCACTCCAATCTCTCAGCCTGTCTTGTCCGAAACATTCACCCTGCCCAAACCGCCGACCGTTGCAACCACAACCGTTTCTCACATCTTCCCCAGTGCCAATCAACTCCCCGAAAATCTGCTCAAATTCTACATCCACTTTTCCGCTCCTATGCAGCGGGGGCAAATCTATCAGTACATCTATTTGCAAGATAGGGAAGGCAACAGAGTCGATCGGCCCTTTCTGGAACTGGAACCCGAACTCTGGGATCCGAAAACTCGAAGGGTGACGATCTTTTTCCACCCGGGCAGAATCAAACGGGGACTCCGCCTCCACGAGGATTTGGGTCTGGCACTCCACGTGGGAAAGCAGTATCAATTGGTCATCGATCAAAACATACAGGACGAAAACGGCAACCCGCTGGTCGAAACCGTTCGGAAAAATTTCCACGTAATCGAACCCGACCGGACTTCTCCCAACTATAAAAGCTGGAATCTGACTGCGCCAACTTCCGGAACCCATGACCCTGTGATTCTCACCCTTTCCGAATCCCTCGACCGGGCCCTTCTGGGCCGAATGCTGGACATACAAGATGCAAACGGAGGTTCGATTGGTGGAAGCGTTCACATATCTCTTGCCGAGACACAATGGCGCTTTGAGCCGCAAAAACCATGGAGCCCCGGTACCTATAGCATTCAGGTCAACACCATTCTTGAGGACCTTGCCGGAAACCAGCTCCATCGCTTGTTTGATGTCGACCTACAAAACAAGCCCCAAACCCACTCAGAAGAAAAAACATATATCACCCTTTCCCTCGAAATTGCCCCGAAGCAATCCGGTCGCTAACCCTCCCATCTCTTCCAAATTAAACCTCCTTATCAAGCCCTATGATCCAAAAGATCAGCCAAAATCCAAGCTACCGCCGGGCCATCTTCAATGTACAAAGGGAAAGGGCCTACGTTGGGAGGTAACATAAGCCCTTTCTCTTTCGTGCCCAAAGAGGGTGCCCGATCCTGGAGGGGGTAGGCCGAGCGCTTCGCCTGACTTTGGTCACAAAAGAATTGGATAAAGATACGGATGAGGAAAATATCGGCAATTTCAAAGAGAAAAAATGTAATCCCCGTCACAAAACGACAAATCTATCGCTTCATGACGCCTGTAGGATTGTTTCAATTTTGCTCAAAACTTCCGCGTGACTAAAAGGCTTTTGAAGGAAATTTTGCAAGCCCACCTTTGCAAGACTTTCTTCCATCAAATCCGTCAAATATCCTGAAATCACCAGCACCGGGGTCTGTAGGTTCATATCCCGAAACAATTGAGCCACTTCTCCGCCTTCAAAATCCGGCATTCTCAGGTCCAGAGTAATCAAATCGTAGCCCTCGGTGAGCGCATTTTCGGTCGAAACAATCGGCATCGGAGAAAACACCGTCTCATGCCCTGCCGATTCCAGAATCTCTTGAAGCATTTCCCCAAACGCCTCATTGTCATCAATAATCAGAATGCGTGCCATCTTCACCTCCTTATTCCAATCCAAATACAAATACAAAAAGGCACCGGACCAACCATCTATTTCAAGTTGATAATACCCCCTTAATATTGACCCACTGCGTTCTTCAAACAACCTAAAATATACGGATAGACGTAATTTAGACGTCTATCAGCACCTTCCATCGGGATTTCTTTCTTCAACATCTGAATAAAATACTCCAAATCACCATATAAAACAAATATTTAATCAACCAAATCGTCAGAAAATTCAACAACCCCTTGATTGCCACACACCTCTTGAAAGCCTATTTTATAGGCATCTCACACCGAACAGGGAAGTGCCCATGCAACTCAGCGACCTCGGCCAGCGCATTCGTTCCCAGCGAGAACGTCTCTCTCTCAAACAAAATGACATTGCCCATGCCCTTCAAATCAGTCCCCAGGCCGTCTCCAAATGGGAGCGGGGCGAAAATGGCCCCGACATCGCCATTCTCGGCCCGCTGGCGCGTTTGCTGGGTGTGTCGACCGACTGGTTGTTAGGCACCCACTCCGAGGGTCGCGATGTTTTCGACGCCACGGTCTTTACCTCCACAGTCGTCGGTGCATACGAAAAATCGCTCCAGATGGAAGCGCGAGAATTCGCTGCCTGGGCAAACGGGGCACTGTTTCAACTCACCGAAGCCGTTTTACGCCACGATGGGGTGCCCATCAAATATATGGCCGACGCCTTTCTTTGCTTCTTCTCCGGCGTCAACCATCAACAGCGAGCCGTCCAGGCAGCCACACTGGCCGGTCGGATCATCAACGAAAATCTGGTCGTCGGCCTCAGCAGTGGCGAAATTTACCTGGGTGCGATGGGACATCCAGACTATGCACACCCCGATGTAACAGGCGAAGTGGTCAATATCGCTTTTCTCCTCCGCAACTGGGCCGAAAACCACCTGAAACAGGGAATGGTCGTTACACAATCCATGGCCAGCAGCCTGCATGAGCATGTCCATATTATCCAGACACAGGCGGTCCACTTTCGGGGGGTTGAAGAACCCATCCAAATATGTGAAATTAAGGAAACCCCAACCCAACCTCTGTGAGTCCCACACTGCTGTTTCGGCTCACACCTTCAGAAAGGAATACCATGGCCGACACCATTGCCACCGCTGATATCCAGATCCCGGACTATTCTGGCCTGGAGTCCAAAGTCGCAGACATGTCTGAGGCGGACTTTGGGCGCAAAGAAATTACCATTGCCGAACAAGAAATGCCGGGCCTGATGGCCGTGCGGGAAAAATATGCCGATCAGCAGCCCCTCAAAGGTTCCCGCATTACCGGCTCGTTGCACATGACCATTCAAACGGCCGTCCTCATTGAATCTCTCAAAGCCCTCGGTGCCGACGTGCGCTGGGCCTCCTGCAATATTTTCTCCACCCAGGACCACGCTGCGGCTGCCATTGCCGAAACCGGCACCCCGGTCTATGCCTGGAAAGGCGAATCTCTTGAAGAATACTGGGAATGCACCGTGCAAGCCCTCAGTTTCACCGAAGGCGGTCCTAATTTGATTGTGGATGACGGTGGAGACGCGACCTTGCTGGTCCACCGAGGCTATCAGGCCGAAGACGATCCCTCCATCCTGGAGGAGCCCGCCGACAACAAAGAACTGGCCATTGTCAACGCCGTGCTCAAACGCCAGCTCGAACGCAACCCCCGCTTCTGGCACAACCTGGTCACCGATCTCAAGGGCGTGTCCGAAGAAACCACCACGGGCGTTCACCGCCTCTACCACATGCAAGAAGAAGGCGCTCTATTGATTCCGGCCATCAATGTGAACGACTCGGTCACCAA